>JALYNC010000020.1 GCA_030773415.1 Actinomycetota bacterium | reverse complement strand
CCGGCCAGCCTTCGGGCTCTTGACCTTCACAATCTCAGCGCGTCCAACCCTGGGGCCCGCACTCCCCACGATGGCGTGAGCTCGGCTACACGCACGCCGTCAGCCGTAGACCGGCATTCCGACGATCGGCCAATGGAAGCCGTACTCCAGCGCGAACGAGGCGAGCGGTCCGGTGGCGGCGGTGAACTCGCCGGTCCCGTAGATGCCCCGCAGGCCGTCGGAACCGGAGCCGGGAACGACTGCCCACCGGCCGCGGGCCACACCGCCCTCAACGGTGCCGTCGGCGCGCAGCGTGAAGCTGCCGTCCCGGTCGAGCACGGCGCCGACGATGCGCTGCATCCCGACGAACGTGGCCGGTCCGTCCTCCGGATACATCAGCAGGAACTCCGCGGTGCCGATGCCGCGCAGGTCACCGTCGAAGGTCTGCGTGACACTGGCGCGGCTCAGCTTCGCGCCGCCGGGCAGCAGGTCGTACGGCTTCTCGTCCCACGTCTGCACCTCGAATGTGCCGATCGCCCGCATGCCCACGCGCCCGCACCTCCGTGCCCTCGCGACCCGGACGTTCATCTGCCGTGACCCGGGCATATGCCATGTCCCCTGCCGTGTCCCTTGCCAGGCGCATCGGCACGTTCATTGTGGCTCAGCCAGCGGGCACACCACAGTTGCTGCCCGGCCAGTCCTGCGCGAGTTCCACCACGTTCCCGATGATCAGGACCGCCGGAGCTGTCAGACCGGCGGCGTCGATGTCTGCCGCGAGCCGGCCCAACCGGCTGTGCAGCACCCGCTCGTCCGGCAGGCTGGCGGAGGCGACGCACGCGGCCGGCCGATCAGCCGGGGCGCCCAGCCGGATCAGCGCCCGGACGATCTCCGCGACGTTGTGCACGGCCATCAGCAGAATGATCGTGCTGCCGCCGCGCACCACTCCCGCCCAGTCCAGGCCGTTGTCAGTGGTCCCGGGCAGGGTGTGGCCTGACGCCACCACGAACTCCTCGGTCACGCCGCGTGCGGTGAGCGGAATGCCGGCGCAGGCGGGCGCCGCAAGCACGCTGGACACCCCCGGCACCACCTGCACGTCCATCCCGGCGGCCGCGCATGCCGCCAGCTCCTCCGATCCGCGGCCGAAGACGAACGGGTCACCGCCCTTGAGCCGCACCACGGCCTGACCCGCCGTCCCGCGTTCCACCAGGACGGCGTTGATGTCGTCCTGGGACATGCCGCCGCCGCCCGGCCGCTTACCGGCGTCGATCACCTCGATGTGCGGCGGCAGCGTCAGCGCATCCCGCGGACCCAGCCGGTCGGCGACCACGACATCGGCTGCCAGCAGCAGCCGCCGGGCCCGGACGGTGAGCAGCTCCGGATCGCCCGGGCCACCGCCGACGAGTGCCACGGAGCCACCGGCCCCCCGGCGCGGTGCTGCCTGCAGTGAGCCGTCCCGCAGGCCGGCCAGGATCAGCTCCCGTACGGCACGGGCCCGGCGCGGGTCGCGGCTCGCCGTGACGGCCACCGTGATTTCGTCCACCGTTCCGCTGGCCGGAGTGTGCGCGGCGGAGCGGTCCGCGGCGTCGGCGCGCACACACCAGATACCCCGTCGCTCCGCCGCATCGGCGACCGATTCGTTCACCGCCGGGTCGTCGGTGCACGCGTGCACGAGCCATGACCCGTCTACGTCGGCGGAGTCGAAAGGCCTGCGACGTAGGGACAACTCCCTCGACTCCGCCCGGCGGGAGATTTCCGCAGACGGCGCCGGATCCACGACGACCACCCGGGCGCCGGCCGCCAGCAGGGGGGCCAAGCGGCGTGCACCGACCGCGCCGGCACCGACCAGGGTGACCTGTCGGCCGGTGAGGTCCAGAAAGACCGGGTAACCGGTCACGGCAGCCGCCCCCCAGCGGGCGCTGTAGGAACAGGGGGCGCTGCAGGAGCAGGGGGCGCTGCAGGAGGAGGGGGCGCTGCAGGAGCAGCCGGCTTTGTTGACACTGTGGGCACGGTCGACACTGTGGGCACGGTCGACCCTGTGGGCACGGTCGACACTCCCCGGCCCGTCGACGCCCCGCGCGTGGTGCGGCGCAGCGCCTCGACCAGCACCGCGTTGGACGCGGCGTCCCGGACGGCGAAGCGCAGCCAGTCCGGCCCGAGACCGGGGAACGTGTCGCCCCGCCGGACCGCGATGCCGTCCGCCCGCAGGTGCTCGCGGACGCGGGCTCCGTTTGCGACGCGCGCAAGCAGGAACGACGCAGCCGCATCGGGAACCAACCGGATGCTGGGCAGCCGCCCCAGGTCCGCGGCCAGGCCGGAGCGGACGGCGCTCAGCCGCTGGGCCGCCTGCGCCACCTCCGCGACCGCCGGCGGGCTGCTGCACGCCTGCAGTGCGACCGCGGCGGGCGTGGACACCGACCACAGCGGCTGCGCCGCCGCCAGCCGCGTCACGAGATCGGGCGGCCCGAGCAGGTAGCCGACCCGCAGCCCCGCCAGTCCCCAGGTCTTCGTCAGGCTGCGGAGCACCACCAGTCCCGGTTGTCGTGAGGCGGCAAGGGATTCCGGCTCTCCCGGCACGCAGTCCATGAACGCCTCGTCCACCACCACCACCCGCCCGGGGCGGGCCAGCGAGGCGACCACCGACGCGGGATGCAGCACCGAGGTCGGGTTGGTCGGGTTGCCGAGCACGACCAGGTCGGCCTCCGGGGGCACCCGGGAAGGGTCCAGCCGGAAGCCGTCGGCCTCCTCCAGCAGCACCCGCCGCACCGGGTGCCCGGCCGCGTGCAGGGCGGCCTCGGGTTCGGTGAACGACGGATGCACGACGGCGGCGAGCCGTGGCCGCAACGCCCGCGCCAGCAGGACGAACGCCTCAGCGGCTCCGGCGGTCGCCAGTACCTCGTCCTCACCGCGGTCGTGCCGCGATGCGACGGCACGCCGGGCGGACGTCACGTCGGGGTAGCGCCCAAGTCCGGTGAGCGAGTCGGCGAGCAGCCGATGCAGCCAGGGCGGTGGCCCGGGCAGCCGGACATTGACCGCGAAGTCCAGCAGGCCCTCGGTCGCCTCGGCATCACCGTGGTGGAGCAGGTCGTAGTCGCTCATGTCCTGTGCCTGTGGCTGTGTTCGTGGTTGGGGCTATGGCCGTGACCGTGACCGGCGTTCTCGTCGTCGTCGGGATGGAAGTGCGGAGTCTGCGGCTGCCCTACGCGGGAACTGAAGCCAGGGAGCGCGGTCCGGTACTGACAGGTGTCGCAGTTCATCCGCAGGTCGCCGGCGAGCGCCTCCCGGTACCGCTCGAGCACCAGATCGGCCAGCTCGTCGCAGTCGCCGATCACGGGGGCGCAGCGCACGTCCAGCTCCGGGTGGCTCGCGGCGAAAGCTGCCGCCTGCGCGGTGATCCGGTCGGGCAGCACGCCGGGGAACAGGAAGTACGGCAGCACCACGATGCGCCGGGCACCGAGCCGCCGGCAGCGCTCCAGCATCTCGGGAACGCTCGGCCGGGCCAGGCTCACCCAGGCCGGCTGCACATCCCCCAGGCCGCGACCCTCGAACAGCATGCGAGCGACCTTGGCGACCTCGCCGTTCGCATCCGGATCCGAGGTGCCGCGCCCGACCAGCACCACGGCAGTGTCCGGCCACTGCGCCGACGGCACCACCGCCGCGAGCCGCAGAGCCAGCAGGTCCAGCAGCACCGGATGCGGACCGAGCGGCCGGCCGTACGCGAACGCCGTGCCGGGGTGGCGCTGCTGCTCGCGGGCCAGCGCGCCCGGAATGTCGCCTTTGGCGTGACCCGCGGAGACGAGGACGAGTGGCACCACACCGAACTGACGGTGGCCGGCCGCCGTCAGCGTGGCGACCGCCTCCGTCAGCGGCGGACGAGCCAGCTCGATGAAGCCGCCCCCCACGTCCAGCGGGGCGGCTCGACGCCGGATCCGTTCCACCAGCGAGGTGAACTGGCCGACGCCCTCGGCGCTGCGGGTGCCGTGACCGGCGATCAGTAAGGCCGGCTGCCGACGGTCCACTCCCGGTGCGCGCAGGCCGGCGGAGCTCACGCGTCCCCGACGGGGCCGGCGTACAGCAGCGCGTTGCAGGCCGCGGCGGCGACCGCGGATCCGCCCTTCTCCAAGACGTTGCTGACCGCGGGCAGGCCGGACGCGCGCAGCGCCGCCTTGGCTTCGGCCGCCCCGACGAACCCGACGGGTAGCCCGATCACCAGCGCCGGCCGGAGCCCGTCGGCGGCGAGCCGGAGCAGCTCCTCCAGCGCGGTCGGCGCGCAGCCGACCACCCACACCGCGCCGTCCCCGACCTGCTCAGCGGCGAGCCGGACGGCGGCGGCGGACCTCGTGATGGCGGCCTGCGCGGCGAGCGCTCCGGCGTCCGGAAGACGGCACACGACCTCGCGCGCGGTGATGCCGGCCGCCACCATCGCGACGTCGGCGACCACCGGGGCGCCGGCCGCCAGGGCCGCGGCGGCCGCGGCCAGGGCATCCTCGTCGCAGACCAGGTCGGTCACGTAGTCGAGGTCGGCGCTCGCGTGCACCACGCGCTCGACGACGGCCCGGGTGAGCGGCGGCAGCGCGGACAGGTCAACGCGGGATCGCAGGATCTCGTACGACCGCACCTCGATCGGGTGCACCGATCGCGCCGCTGCCGTCACGGCGACGCTCCGTCCCCCTGGGCGGGTGCCGCCTGGGGCGGCGCTGAGCGGGCGGCCGACGGGGCGCCGGAACCGTACCGTTGCTCCAGCCCCCCGAGGCGCCAGTACAGCGCCGCCGCGGCCCACGCTCCTACGAACAGCACCACGACGAAGTAGCCCAGCAGCTCGAAGTGGTCCCCGATGGCGGCGTAGGCAACGACCGGCGCCGCGGTGAACCCGAGCTCGTCGACCGCCAGCCCAGCCAGGTACACCGTGCCGACCAGCACAGCGACGAGGACGGTCATGCCGGTGGTCGAAACGTTGTAGTACAGCCGCCTTGCCGGGCTGCGGAATGCCCAGGAGTACGCCCGAGTCATCAGCAGGCTGCCAGGGTGTCCAGGGCACTCATGCCGGCGGCCAACAACAGCGGCAGGCTGAGGATCGCCAGCGCGGGCAGCATCCCGGTGGTGGCGGCGCTGGCGGACAGCGACAGCAGCGCCACCTCACTGGCGGTCTCCAGGCCCAGCCCGAACAGGACGCCGACCGCGAACATGTGCCAGGACGAGCGAATCAACGTCTGCGCCCGGCCGCCC
The DNA here is from genome assembly GCA_030773415.1 of Actinomycetota bacterium. Lineage (GTDB taxonomy): Bacteria > Actinomycetota > Actinomycetes > JALYNC01 > JALYNC01 > JALYNC01. The sequence goes on along the minus strand of JALYNC010000020.1, from coordinate 1,164 downwards.
AGCATGCGGTTCATCAACCCCCGATTGACGAGTTCCAGGTCGACGTCCCGCTCGGTGACCTCCCCACGGCCGAGCCGGCGCCAGAGCCGCACGGTTCCAGCGAGGACGACGGCGTTAAGCGTCGCGACCAGCAGCAGAAAGGCGGCGGCGGTCAGGTGCAGCAGGGCGACGACGCCGAGGATGCCGCCAAGCCGCGCCCGCTCGGCCCTCGTCCACCGCCCGCCCGCGGTTACCGTCAACGTGCTCATGCTTGCGCTCTCCCAGTTGTCGTCATTGGCACGCAGTCGTCGTCATTGGCCCGCAGTCGTCGTCATTGGCCGCTCCTACCGCTCGTTCCGGCTCTGTCGCCGGCGCTCCTTCTGCCAGTCGCCACCCGCCGGCCAGCGCGCCGGTGATGATCACCGCGTCCACGGGACACACCTCGATGCACTCCAGGCAGCCGGTGCACCGCGCCGCGAGCACGAGGAGGGAACCCCCGTCGGGCCGGATGGCGGATTCCGGGCAGGTGAGCAGGCACGCGCCGCACCCGGCGCACGCCGCGGTTACTGCGACGGCCGCCGCCACACTCACGCCGCCCCGCCGGACACGACGGCTGAGCCTGGCTGGCTGCCGATGTCGCGTGCCGCCGGCTCCAGCCCGGGCCCGGGCTCGGGCTCGGGCTCTGGCTCGGGCTCCCATGTGTAGTCGCGCGGGGTGACCATCCGCCCGCCCACCACCCGGCTCCTGGTGCTGCCGACCACGACGACGCTCACCATGTCGACGTCCTCGACATCGATGTCGGCAAGGGTCGTGATCCGGACCACCTGACCCGGCCGGCTGGCGTCGCGGACCACTCCGACCGGGGTGGCGGCGGGCCGGGCCGCGCGCAGGATGGCGAGCGCATCCGGCAGCTGCCGAAGCCGCGCGCGGCTGCGCGGGTTGTAGAACGTCACGACGAAGTCGCCGTCCGCGGCCGCCCGGACGCGCCGCTCGATGACGGGCCAGGGCGTGTGCAGATCAGACAGGCTGATCGCGGCATGGTCGTGTCCCAGCGGCGCGCCGAGTACCGCCGCGGCGGCGAGCGCCGCCGTCACGCCCGGCACCCCGACGACGTCGATGTCGGCGCCGGCGAACTCCAGGGCCGGCGCCGCCATCGCGTAGATGCCCGCGTCGCCGCTGCCGACG
>JALYNC010000019.1 GCA_030773415.1 Actinomycetota bacterium | reverse complement strand
GTGCTCCTCGGCCAGCACCTCGCCGGCCTCGTGCACGCGCGCGACGATGTCGCCACGTGAGTACGGGACGCGCAGTTGAACATCGACCTCCGGCCGGGGCAGTTCCTGTGACAGCACGTCAAGCAGCTCCTGCAGGCCCTCGCCCGTCCTGGCGCTGACGACCACCGCGTGCTTTTCCCGGCGCTCCAGTCGGCTGATCACGATCGGGTCGGCCGCATCGGCCTTGTTCACCACGACGATCTCGGGGATCTGGTCCGCCTTGATCTCGGCGAAGACCTCCCGGACGGCGTTGAGCTGCGACTCCGGATCGGGGTGGGAGCCGTCGACCACGTGCAGGATGAGGTCGGCCTGGGCCACCTCCTCCAGCGTCGAGCGGAACGCCTCCACGAGCTGGTGGGGCAGGTGCCGCACGAAACCGACCGTGTCGGTGAGGGTGAACGGACGTCCGTCGGGCGCGGTGGCGCGCCGCACTGTCGGGTCCAGCGTCGCGAACAGCGCGTCCTCGACCAGCACACCGGCGCCGGTCAGCCGGTTGAGGATCGAGGACTTGCCGGCGTTCGTGTAGCCGGCGATGGCCACCGACGGCACGGCGTTGCGCCGGCGCTCCTGGCGCTTGGTGTCGCGGACGGCCTCCATCGCCTTGATGTCCCGGCGCAGCTTGGACATCCGGTTGCGGATGCGACGCCGGTCCGTCTCGATCTTGGTCTCACCGGGGCCACGGCCACCGATACCGGCACCACCGGCGACCCGCCCACCGGCCTGCCGGGACAGCGACTCACCCCAGCCACGCAGGCGCGGGAGCAAGTAAGACATCTGCGCCAACTCGACCTGCGCCTTGCCCTCCTTGCTGCTGGCGTGTTGCGCGAAGATGTCCAGGATCAGGGCGGTGCGGTCGACCACCTTGACCTTGACGATCGATTCCAGCTGCCGGAGCTGGCCGGGCGTCAGCTCGCCATCGCAGATGACGGTGTCCGCGCCTTGAGCAGCCACGACATCGCGCAGCTCCTTGGCCTTGCCAGAGCCGACAAAGGTGGCGGGGTCCGGCTTGTCGCGGCGCTGCATTAGCGCGTCCAGCACCAACGAGCCAGCAGTCTCGGCGAGGGCTGCGAGCTCCGTCATCGAGTTCTCGGCGTCCGACACGGTTCCTTCGGTCCACACGCCGATCAGCACCACGCGCTCCAGACGCAGCTGGCGGTACTCGACCTCGGTGACGTCGGTGAGCTCGGTCGCCAGCCCCGCGACACGTCGCAGCGCCTGCCGGTCCTCGAGCTCCAGGCCTTCGCCTTCGGACTCATGGAGCAGGGCAGCGGTAGCAGTCAGCTCGTCCGGCTCGGGCAGGGCAGGGGCGACGGGCGGCGCGGCAGGGTGCAGTGCGCCGTCTGCTGTCGGCTCAGCAGCGGTGGGCTCGGCAACGGTGGTCTTCGCAGCGGTAGCAGTCATCGTGGATGTAACGTCCGCGGCGCTCTGGCTCATCCCACCGATGATGGCACGCCGCGAAATCCGGCGAACCTTATTTTCCCGCCAGCCAATCGGCACGGATCTCCCCGTATGCCACCAGCACCGCGGGCCCGCTCAGCAGCATCTCGTCCGGACCGTCCGTGACCTGCAGGATGCCGCCCGGCACGTCGACCCGGTAGCTGCTCCCGGGAGCGTCGCCGCGCGCCCGCGACACCGCCACCATCGCCGCGCATGCCCCGGTGCCGCACGAACGGGTCTCACCGGCGCCCCGCTCGTGCACCCGCATGGCGATGGAGGACGGCCCCTGCAGCACCACGAACTCCACATTGGCTCCGTCGGGCACGGCGCTGGCCGGCGTGACGGTCGGTGGCTCGTCGAGCGGTCCGGCGTCGGCCAGGCTGTCGACGATCACCACGACGTGCGGGTTGCCGATCTCGACGTGCGTGCCGGGCCAGCTGCGCTCCCCCACCTGCACGGTGACCGCGCCCGGCTCGGACACCCGCGCGGGTCCCATGCCCACCGTCACGTCGCCCTCGGCCGGGACGTCGACCGTCCGCACGCCGCTCCGGGTGGCGAGCCGCAACCGGCCGGGGCGGGCGTAGCCGCTGTCCACCAGGTACCGCGCGTACACCCGGACCCCGTTGCCGCACATCTCCGCGACGCTGCCGTCGCCGTTGCGGTAGTCCATGAACCACCGTGCCTCGCCCGCCAGGTGCGCGACGTCCGGGGTAGCGGCGGTGAGCACCACCCGCAGCACGCCGTCCGCGCCGATTCCGGCTCGCCGGTCACACATGGCGGCCACCACGGCGGGGGTGAGATTTAGGTCGCCGTCCGGGTCGGGCAGGATGACGAAGTCGTTCTCCGTGCCGTGCCCTTTGACGAAGGTCATCCCCACAGCTGCCACCGGCCGATCGTACGGCCGTCCGGTCAGCTCCCCGGCCAGGGCTGCAGCGGTACGGCGGGCCGGCGCCCCGGCGAGCCGTCCGGTGACCAGGCGAATCCGCGGCACAGCATCCGGCGCGCCCGCTCCGACCGCTGCGGGCCGCTGAACAGGTAGCCGAGCGCCCGATCGCAGCCGAGCTCACACAACCGCGCCCCTTCGGCCCAGCTCTCCACCCCCTCGGCCACCACGTACAGACCGTGCGCGTGCGCCAGTTCGATGAAGGAGGCGGCGTGCACCTCCTGGTCCGGCGCATGGATATTGCGCACCAGCGACCGGTCGAGCTTGATGGCATCCACCGGCAGCTCGCCGATCAGCGCCGGCACCGACGACCACATGCCGAAGTCGTCGACCGCGAGGGAGACCCCGCAATCATGGAGCCGGGTCAGCACCGGCAGCGCCTGCTCCCCCATCCGGTCCAGGCTCTGCTCGGTCACCTCCAGCCCGATGCGCTGGATCGGCGCTCCGGTCGTCTCGCACCGGCGCACCAGGTCGTCCGGGAACGCAGGATCGAGCAGTTGCGCCCAGTTGACGTTGAACCACACCAGCCATTCGGATTCGGACGCCGGCATCGGAAGCGCGTTCCACTCCGCCGTCTCCGGCAGGCAGTTGTCGAGCACCCATGCGCCGATCTCGCGCAGCAGCCCGGCAGCTTCGGCGACGGGCAGGAACTCGGACGGCCACAACAGCCCGCGGGCGGGGTGCTGCCAGCGCAGCAGCGCCTCCATGCCCACCACGTCGCCGCCGACCAGGTCGACCTCCGGCTGGTAGTGCACGACGAAGGCGTCCGTCACCAGGGCACGGCGAAGCTCGGGGATGAGATCGAGGTCGAGCTCAGCCATCGAAGTCCCGTCGCGGACGCCAGACGATTACGGTGTGTGGACCGGACTCTACTGTTCGTGGTCGCAGTGTGGGCGTATTCGGTGGCTATTCCGTACGTCCAGATCGAACGGGCCCGCCGTCGCCGGCCATCAGCAGCGGACGCCAGTCCTGCCCGGCCGCCATCCACCTGACCCGGGCGTCCCGTCGGAACCACGACCGCTGCCGGCGCGCGAACCGCCGGGTGGCGGTCACCGTGTGCTCCTTGGCCTGGCCCAGCGTGGACTTCCCGGCCAGGGCGGTGAGGATCTGCGCATAGCCGAGCGCCCGGCTTGCGGTCCGCGAGCCCCGCAGCCCCGCGTGGCTCAGCCGCTGAACCTCGTCGACGAAACCGCGGTCCCACATCTGCTGCACCCGCCGCTCGATGCGGTCATCCAGGTCCGGCCGGTCGACCGCCAGGTAAGTGACGTCGTACAAATCCTGCTGCTCCGGCAGGGTGGCGACGAAGGGCCCGCCGGTGAGTTCTGCTACCTCCAGAGCCCGCATGATCCGGCGGCCGTTGCTGGACGAGATCGCCGCCGCTGCGGCGGGGTCGGTGGCCGCGAGCCGCCGGTGCAGCGCTGCCGGGCCCTCGGCCAGCAACTCGCTCTCCAGCCGGTCACGCACCTGCGGGTCGGTACCGGGAAACCGCAGGTCGTCCAACGCGGCCCGCACGTACAGCCCGGAGCCGCCGACCAGCACCGGCACCCGGCCTGCCCGCAGCAGCTCGTCGATGTAGGCGCGGGCCAGCCGCTGGTACTCCGCAACGCTTGCGGGCACCGTCACGTCCCAGACGTCCAGCAGGTGATGCGGAACGCCGCCGCGCTCGTCCGGCGTGGCCTTGGCGGTGCCGATGTCCATGCCCCGGTACAGCTGCATGGAGTCGGCGTTGATCACCTCGCCCCCAAGCTGGGCGGCGATCTCGACACCGAGCGCCGTCTTGCCGGCAGCGGTCGGCCCCACGACGGCGATCACTGGCCCGGCCGGCCGCGGCTCCCCCGCTGAGGCCACCGGCAGCTACGCCGGAGCGCGCAGCGACGGCATGCCGAGCATGGTGCGTCCGGGTTGCTGCTGCCCGGCACCGGCACCGGCCGTCGCCGTCTGACGCGCCTGCCAGGCGTCGCCGGCCCGGGTACGGCGCACGTTGCGCACCGGCCCGTCCGCCACCAGATGGTGCGGAGCCCCGTAGGTCACCTGCACGGTGGCCAGATCACCGGGACGCAGCCCGTCGACGGCCGGGAAGTGAACGAGCCGGTTGTCCGCGGCCCGGCCGGACATCCGGTCCCGCGCCGCGTCCTTGCGTCCGTCCCCCTGAGTGACCAGCACCTCGAGCGATCGCCCGACGAGGCGCTTGTTCTCCGTCCAGGAGATCTCCTCCTGCAGCGCGACGAGCCGGTTGTACCGCTCCTGCACGACGGCCTTGGGCACCGGATCGGGCAGCGTCGCGGCTGGCGTTCCGGGCCGGGGCGAGTACTGGAAGGTGAAGGCTCCGCTGAACCGGGCGGCCTGCACCACGTCCAGCGTGGCCTGGAAGTCCTGCTCGGTCTCACCGGGGAAACCGACGATGATGTCCGTGGTTATGGCGGCGTCCGGCAGGGACGCCCGCACCTCGTCCAGGATCGCCAGGTAGCGCTCCTGCCGATAGCTGCGGCGCATCGCCCGCAGCACGGCGTCCGAGCCGGACTGCAACGGCATGTGCAGCGAGGGCATGACGTTCGGCGTCTCCGCCATGGCAGCGATCACGTCGGAGGTGAAGTCCCGCGGATGCGGAGAGGTGAAGCGGACGCGCTCCAGGCCCTCGATATCGCCGCACGCCCGCAGCAGCTGGGAGAACGCGTCGCGCTCGCCGAATCCCCGGCCGTAGGAGTTCACGTTCTGTCCGAGCAGCGTGACCTCCAGCACGCCCTCGGCCACCAGCGCCCGGATCTCGGCGAGAATGTCGCCCGGCCGCCGGTCCTTCTCCTTGCCGCGCAGCGCCGGGACGATGCAGAACGTGCAGGTGTTGTCGCAGCCGACGCTGATCGCCACCCACGCCGCGTACACCGACTCCCGTCGCGCGGGCAGCGTGGAGGGGAACGTCTCCAAGGACTCCAGCAGTTCGACCTGCGCCTCGTCCAGCACCCGGGCGCGCTCAAGAAGCACCGGAAGCGCGGCCAGATTGTGGGTGCCGAAGACCACGTCGACCCACGGCGCCTTGTCCGTGATCAGGCCCTGGTCCTTCTGCGCCAGACAGCCGCCGACCGCTATCTGCATTCCGGGGTGGGCGGCCTTCACCGGCCGGAGCATGCCGAGATTGCCGTAGAGCTTGTTGTCCGCGTTCTCCCGGACCGCGCAGGTGTTGAACACCACCACGTCCGGGGTCGCGTCCGCCGGTGCGGCGACATACCCCGACGACTCCAGCAGGCCGGCGAGACGCTCAGAGTCGTGCACGTTCATCTGGCACCCGTGAGTGCGTACCTGATAGGTGCGTGCGGGGGGAGTCATGGCAGGTCAACTGTAGGCCGTTCGCGGCGACGATCCGACCCCGCTGGGTGCGGCTCTGGAGCCGGCCGGCCCGGCGTCGGAGGGCGGACCGGCCGCCGATCGTTCCAGGAAAGTGACCGTGTCGGCACCGCGCCGCGCTCGGATGCGCCCGCCGTCTGACTAGATTCCGCACATGTCCTCCATGGAGCCAGGCCGCGCCGCCGCCCCCGCGGCGACGAGCGGCGCCCCGCGGAGCTTCGAGCCCCTTGTGGTCCTGGAGCGGGTGAACAAGCACTACGGGGCACTGCACGTGCTGCAGGACATCGATTTGACGGTCGGACGCGGCGAGGTCGTGGTCGTCATCGGTCCCTCCGGCTCCGGCAAGTCGACCCTGTGCCGCTGCATCAACCGGCTGGAGACGATCGACAGCGGCCGCATCCTGCTCGACGGGCACCCGCTGCCCGAGGAGGGACGCGCGCTGGCCAGGCTGCGCTCGGACGTCGGCATGGTGTTCCAGTCGTTCAACCTGTTCGCTCACAAGTCCGTGCTCGACAACGTCACGCTCGGCCCGATCAAGGTGCGGCGCCAGGGGCGGGCGGAGGCCGAGCGGCGGGCACGGGAGCTGCTCGAGCGGGTGGGGATCGGCGCACAGGCGGGCAAGATGCCGGCTCAGCTGTCCGGCGGCCAGCAGCAGCGCGTCGCGATCGCCCGGGCGCTGGCCATGGACCCGAAGGTGATCCTGTTCGACGAGCCGACCTCCGCGCTCGACCCCGAAATGATCAACGAGGTGCTGGACGTCATGCACGATCTGGCGACGTCCGGCATGACGATGATCGTCGTGACGCACGAGATGGGCTTCGCCAAGTCCGCCGCCGACCGGGTGGTGTTCATGGACGCCGGGCGGATCGTCGAGGCCGCGGCACCCGAGCGGTTCTTCACCGCGCCCGAGTCGGCGCGGGCCCGCGACTTCCTGTCCAAGATTCTCAGTCATTGATCGGTATTCGCGAGCAGTTCTGACGCGAACGGCGCAGTACCCGGCCCGGGCACATCGCACGGGGCGGCCGGATCCAGAAGGGTTGTTCCATGCAGACACGACAGATCCGCGGCGCCGTAACGGCGGCCGTGATGGCGCTGGCACTCACCGCGTGCGGCGGCGGCGGTGGCGATGAGGAGGAGGCAGCCAGCCCCGGCACCGACGTGGCGGAGAGCCCGAGTTTTGAGGCCGGCACCACCATGGCGCGGCTGTCGCAGGCCGGCGCGATCACGGTCGGCACCAAATTCGACCAGCCGCTGTTCGGCTTGAAGAACCTGAAGGGCGTGCCCGAGGGCTTCGACCCCGAGATCGCCAAGATCATTGCAGGTGAGCTAGGGATCAAGCCCGGCAAGATCAGGTGGGTGGAGACCGTCTCCGCCAACCGCGAGCCGTTCGTCCAGCAGGGCAAGGTCGACATCGTGGTGGCCACCTACACGATCAACGACAAGCGCAAGCAGATCGTCGACTTCGCCGGCCCGTACTACGTCGCGGGCCAGGACGTGCTGGTGCTCGAGGAGAACAA
>JALYNC010000018.1 GCA_030773415.1 Actinomycetota bacterium | reverse complement strand
GAGAACGGCGGTGGCGGTGGCGGCGGTGGTGGTGGTGACGGTGGCGGTGGTGGTGGTGGTGGTGGCGGCGACGGCGACGGCGGTGGCGGCGACGGCGGCGGTGACGGCGACGATGACGAGGGGGGCGGGGAGGGCGACGACTGAGCGATCCCCGGTTGACCCTCGGTCGAGCGTCGGTTGAGCCTCAGTTGAACGACGCCAGCCCTCCGGAGAACCGTGCCGCCGGCACCGACGCCGAGACCTGCAGCAGGGCGGTCTCCCGGGCCAGCAGCCGGCATTCTGCGAGCAACCTGGTCTCCTCGCCGGAGGCCTCCAGCAGCTGCTGGAGATCTGCGGAGTCCAGCACCATCGCAGCCGCGACGGCGTAGGACAGCGGGACGTCGTCGTCCAGATCTCCGCGCGCAGCGGCGTCCTCGACGCCCGCTTGCTGCAGGGCCTGCAGGTAGCCGGTCAGCGCCCGGCGGGCCCTGCCGGTCAGTTCGGGCGGTGCTGCCGGAGCGTCGGGCAGCCACGCCACCCGACCCACCAGGTACGGCTCAGGAGCGTCGTCGTCGACGTCGATCAGCCGAAAGCGACCAGCCCCGCGCACGACGATGTCGAAGCAGCCGTCGTCAAGGTGCTCCACCTGCTGCAGCTGCGCGGCACATCCCACCTCGTGCAGCGCCTCTGTCCGCCCCGCGCCGACCTCACTACCTCGACGGATCGCGACGATGCCGAACTGCGCGGAATTTCCGGGACCCTTCCGGAGCAGGTCAGTGATCAGCCGCCGGTAGCGGTCCTCGAAGATGTGCAGCGGCAGCAACAGGCCTGGCAGCAGCGGAGTGCTCAGCGGAAACAGCGGCAGTCGCTCGCCCATGCGGCCAGCATCGTGCACGTGGTCCAGGACGGCATGCCGACGGGCCGCTGAAAAGGCGAGAGCGGGCTGATCCCTGAAGTGCCAGTAGTGAGCCTCGCTGATGGCGTGGTTCAGCGCCTGGTGGTGTCCCATTCCGGAGATCATCTGGGAGGCGGGCCGCTTCCGGCTTCCGGAGCGACCGGAAGCTCGGCATCCGGGTGACATTGCCGAATTCGACGCGGCGGCCCCCCGTGCGGCGCCGCACACTGATCGGGCCGTCGCCATTGGAACCGTCGCGACCACCCCCACGCCCGCCAAGAGGACAACCATGCACCTGCAGACAACCGGAACGCCGGGCTCCGGCAACCAGCCGCCGGCCGACCCCTAGTCGGTGCCGGCGCAGCCTTCCGGCCCCGATGGACCGCCCGCGTGGCCGGCTGCCGTGGGTGGCACGCCGGTCGGCGCGGCCCCACAGGGACAGCCGGCGTACTCGGGCGTGGACTCCTGGTCGGGCGCAGCAGTACGTCCCCGCATGCATCCCGCACTCGCCGCAACTCTCGGGGCGGTCGGCGGAATTGTCGGCGCCGTCGCGCTCGGCGCGCTCGCGGGCTTCGGCCTGGGCGGCGGTGACTTGTACCTGGCTGAGACCTACGGCCCGGGCGGCGATCACCCGAAGTTCGCCCTGCAGCAGGGCACGTGCGCCCCGGCGGAGCTCGAGGACGTGGCAACCGGCAGCGCGGCGGAGTGCGGCAAGGGCCGGGTCACCGAGGCCTACCTGCGGGTACGCAGTCCGCTCGGGTCCGGGGTGGACTACGACCGGATGTCCTTGGACGCGTACGGGGACAGCCTGTGCTACATGGACTTCCGCACCGCCACGTCCGAGTCGTACGAGAGCTCGGACCTGGAGTACGTCGCGCTCGTGCCGTCCCGACGGGCGTGGCGTGACGGCGCGCGTGACGTGGTCTGCGTACTGCTGCCTGAATAACCGACTCTTCCGGCTGCCGGTCGCTCCGTAGACTGGGCCGGTGCTGACCCGCATCGATCTCCGCCGCTCCGACCAGGACCCGCGCGACGTGCTGCCGCGTGCCAGGTTCGACGTGGAAGCCGGGCTCGAGCAGGTGCGCCCGGTGTGTGACGACGTGCGGGCCCGGGGCGCGGACGCGGTGCGCGACGCGACGGAGCGCTTCGACGGGGTACGCATCGACTCGCTCCGCGTTCCCGAGCAGGCGCTGACCGAGGCGCTGGACGCGCTCGACCCGGCCGTCCGGGCGGCGCTGGAAGAGGCCATCGTCCGCGCCCGCCGCGTGCACGAGGGTCAGCTGCGTGAAGATGCCGTCGTCACGGTTGCGGACGGCGCAACGGTGACCGAGCGGTGGATTCCGGTCGACCGGGTCGGCCTGTACGTGCCGGGCGGGCTGGTGGCCTATCCGAGCTCCGTGGTGATGAACGTGATTCCGGCGCAGGTGGCGGGTGTGCGCTCGCTGGCGGTCGCGTCCCCGCCGCAGCGGGAGTACGGCGGCATGCCGCACCCGGCCGTGCTCGCCGCGTGCGCGCTGCTGGGCGTCGACGAGGTCTACCGGGTGGGCGGGGCGCAGGCGGTGGCGATGTTCGCCGTTGGCATGCCCGAGTGCCCACGGGTGGACGTCATCACCGGTCCCGGCAACATCTACGTGACGGCGGCCAAGCGGCTGTTCCGGGGCCAGGTCGGCATCGACTCCGAAGCCGGCCCCACCGAGATCGGCATTCTGGCCGACGACAGCGCGGACGCCGCCTTCGTGGCCGCCGACCTGATCGCCCAGGCCGAGCACGACGAGCTCGCCTCCTGCCTGCTGGTCACGCCCGACGCCGACCTGCTGGACCGGGTCGACGTCGAGCTGGGCAAGCAGATTCCGGCTACCAAGCACCGCAAGCGGGTGGAGGCGGCGCTCGCCAACCAGAGTGCGGCCGTGCTGGTGTCCGACCTGCAGCAGGGGTTGGACGTGGTGGACGTGTGGGCGGCGGAGCACCTGGAGATCCTCACCCGCGACGCCGCTTCGGTGGCCTCCCGGGTGCGGCACGCCGGTGCCATCTTCGTGGGCCCGTACGCGCCGGTCAGCCTGGGGGATTACCTCGCCGGCTCCAACCACGTGCTGCCCACGGCCGGAACCGCCCGCCACACCGGTGGCTTGTCCGTCGGGTCCTTCCTGCGCGGAATCCACGTCGTGGAGTACGACCGGGCGGCGCTGGCCGCCGTGGGGCCGCACGTGACCGCCCTGGGCAACGCCGAGGACCTGGTGGCGCACGTCGAGGCCGTCGCCGTCCGGCTGCGGGAGACCGGGGCCGACCCAGCGG
>JALYNC010000017.1 GCA_030773415.1 Actinomycetota bacterium | reverse complement strand
ACGCAGCGGCCGAGTCGCTCATCGGGCTCTACAAGACCGAACTGATCCGCAGACGCGGGCCGTGGAGGGGCCTCACGACGTCGAGCTCGCGACACTCGAGTACGTCGACTGGTTCAACCACCGCCGGTCCACAGCGCCTGCGGCGACATGCCACAGCGAGTTCGAAGCCCAGCACTACCGTTCGATCGCCGGCCTCACCGAGGACCAACCGGCGGCCACCAGCCTCCACTGAACCCGGGGCGGTTCACAGGCCCACCGGCGTCCGGGGACAGCTCGCAGCGGGATCTGATGGCATCGCGGCTGCTGCAAGAGCGTCGCAGGTGCGAACGACTCGCAGGTAGGATCCCCTGGTGATCTTTCTCGGGTCCTGCTGTCGTCGCACCGCCGTGGTCCTGTTGCCGCTGGGTCTGGTGGTGGGGTGCGGGTCCGGGGGCCCCGGTACGGCCGGCTCTTCAGCGGCCGGCAGCCCGTCGGCCGCCGGCCGGCTGACGGTGGTGAGCACGGTCGCGCCGATCACGTCGATCGCGGCGAACGTGATCGGCGACCGTGCGGAGATCACCGGGGTGGTGCCGGAGGGCACCAACAGCCACACCTTCGACCCGCCGCCGCAGATCGCGAAGGTGCTCGAGACCGCCGACGTCGTGATCAGCAACGGTCTGCAGCTGGAGGAGCCGGCCGTCAAGTTGGCGGAGGCCAACGCGAAAGAGAGCTCGGAGATCCTCAAGGTCGGCGACGAGGTGCTGCCGGAGTCGGACTACATCTACGACTTCTCCTTCCCCCAGGAGGACGGCAAGCCCAACCCGCACCTGTGGACCGACCCGCCGTACGCGATCAAGTACGCCGACGAGATCAAGGACGTGATGGTCCGGCGGGACCCCGCGAACGCCGCGTACTACACCGACAACCACAAGAAGTTCGTCGCCAAGGCCACGGCCCTGTCCGACGCTTTGAAGGCCGACCAGGCCACCATCCCGAACGGCAGGAAGCAGCTGCTGACCTACCACGACGCCTACGCCTACTTCGCGAGGGACTACGGCTGGCACGTGGTCGGCGCCGTGCAGCCGAGCAACTTCGAGGACCCGCAGCCCAAGGCGATCGCGCGCCTGGTCGATCAGGTCAAGCAGCAGCAGGTGCCGGTCATCTTCGGCTCCGAGGTGTTCCCGTCCAAGGTGCTGGAACAGATCGCTGCCGAGACCGGCGCCCGGTACGAGGACACGCTGCGCGACGACGACCTGCCCGGCAAGCCCGGGGACAAGGAGCACTCCTGGCTCGGCCTCATGCGCTACGACTACCGCACGATGATCCGCGGGCTGGGTGGGACGACGACGGCCCTGGACGCACTGGACACCGCCGACGTCGCTCCCGACAAGGCGGACTACCCGCAGTAAGCGGGCCGCTGATCGGCCGGACCGGACGGCAACCGCAGCCGGACGCCCGGCTGCTGCGCTCCCCTGCGATCATGTGCCGCAGGGGAACGACATGTGCACCGCCTGCGCGTGGTGGGCGCTCATGTCGCGGGCGAAGCCGGCCTCCGGGCTGTCGCTCGCCGGCGCCGGGGGCGCGCCGGCGGAGGCCAGCGCGTGGCCGAACGTGCCGGCGGTCAGCAGACGCAGCGGAGCGCAGCAGGCCGGGTGGACTCGGTGGGTGTCGCGGGCACGCCGCTGACCCTGCTGGACCGACGCGTGCTGGGCGTGGTGCACACTGGGCGGGCCAACGCGTCAGCAGTCGAGGAAGCCGGTGTGAGTCCGGCGCGGTCCCGCCACTGTGACCGGGAAGCAGACCCCCAGGCACGACCACCGTTGAGGTTGAGCGGGAAGGTCGGGGGCGAGCGGTGATCCGGGAGCCAGGACATTCGGGCTGACGTGCCACCACGCCAGGGGCGGAAGACCCCGGTTGGAGATGCTGATGTCCTCGCTTTCCGTTCGCCTGCTCCCGGCGGCGCCGCTTCGGCTTGTGCTGGCGGTGCTGTTCGCTCTCGCGCTGCTGTTCGCGGTCGCGTTCGATCAGGGCCAGCTCGCCCGGGCTGTGCAGGCCGCGGCCGGGGACGAGGTGGTGCACGAGGTGTTCCACGACGCCCGGCACATGCTCGGCTTCCCCTGCCACTGAGCGCTGTGTCGATGCGCAACGTGTTCCTGCGCGGCGCTGCGGCCGGCGCCGGCGCCGGTCTGCTCACCTCGGTGGCGGCCTACGTGTGGCTCGAGCCGGTGCTGAGCCGGGCGATCGAGCTCGAGGGACCCGCCGACGGT
>JALYNC010000016.1 GCA_030773415.1 Actinomycetota bacterium | reverse complement strand
GCCGTCGTGGAACTCGACACGGCCAGCGGCGACCGTCGTGTCGCCGGCTTGGGCGAGCAAGGCCACGACGGCTGGCTCGGCAGCGCCCAGGGCGGCGGACACCTCCTGCCCAACGGCCTGGTGGTCCCCGCCGAACACGTCGTTGTGGAGGCTCATGAGCGCCTCGACGTGCTCGGCCGTCGTCACGGTAAACAGGTCCACACCATTCGGCGGTGCTGCGCTCAGGTCGAGGTCAGCGATGTCCGCGACCATCACCGACTCCGGCGGGTCGGCGAGGAACCCGGCGCCCAGCAGCCGCTCTGACAGGTCGGCCGGGCGGTCACCAGAGTAGTGCTTCCACTCCCAGGACCCGCCAGCGAAGCGCGCGACCTCACGGGCGATCACCTCGTCCACGTCGGCAGTGGCGAGGTCGCTCCAGACGACGCCCCTCCAGCCTTCGCCGATGAGTCGCGTCACGCGCTCGTCCCGCTCGACAGAGGTGCCCGGCGAGGAACGGACATCCCGGCGCATCTGACGGTCGAAGGTGGCGCGTACGGCGAGTGGGTTCATGAACGAAGAGGACCACCTGCCGCGGTGCTGGGCCATCACTTTCCGATGCACTCGTTGCTGGCCTCACTGCCGCAGACGGCCGGGTGTTCGCAGCGCCGGGTGAGGACGGTCACTGCCGGGACAACAGAACGATCATGTCCGATATCGAACGACGATTGGGACGTCCTGGACGGCACTAGGGAGCGAGAACCGCGTGCACGTGTGTGTCGTGGAGGCCGTCGCATGTGAAGCAGATAGCGCCGCAACGTCCCCTCTAGCGCGAACCCCGCGGCAAACGCGACGCGACACGAGCGGGCGTTGTGAACCGAGTGCTGGAGGGCTAGACGCTGGAGCCCCAGCTCCGAGAACGCCCACGCCTGAACGGCACGGGTCCCGCTTACGGCAAGGCCCTGACCCCGCGCCTCCGGCAACAGCCAGTACGACATCTGGGCCGCAGCCGCTTCAAGGAAGACAGTGCGGAGGCCTACCTGCCCCACGGCTTCATCGGTCCCGACGCGGACCAAAGCCCAAGAGACGTCTGTCTCCGCCTCCCACCGCTGAGACCAAGAGGCGACCCACCCCAGCGCCTCGGCGTCTGTCTCCATGCGACGCGTGTGCCACATGCGGATGTCCTGGTCGTCGAACGCCCGCATGACGGCTAACACGTCTTGCGGCGACCATGGTCGGAGGACGAAGTCCGTGCGCACTGAGAGGGGTCGGCTGCGTCATGCCTCGCAGCGTTCCGCTCTTGAGGACGGGCTCCACGAGCGATGGCACAGCCGCACCCTATGGCGGGCTCTGCCCTGGTGCGCCACGTCGGACGCGCACCGGAGGCCGAAAGCCTTGCGGTGTTGCCACCCGCTGAGCGGCCTACGGTGGGGCCGTGTACCTGGAGAACGTCGTTTTCGACGCCGTCGAGCCGCAGCGGTTGGGCCGGTTCTGGGAGGCCGTGGTCGGCAGCGAGCGGCTGACCGACGAGCTTGATGCATTCGAGACGCGGTTGACCGTCAAGCGCGGACCGGTTCTGGACCTGTGCTTCCAGCGCGTCCCTGAGCCGCCGAGCGAGCCGCTGCGGCTGCACCTCGACCTCGCGGGCGGGAGCCGTCAGGCTGAGGAGGTCGATCGGCTGCTCGCGCTGGGTGGGCGACATCTCGACATCGGTCAGGGCGATGTGCCGTGGGTGGTGCTCGCCGACGCGGAGGGCAATCCCTTCTGCGTCATGGAGGAGCGAGCGGTGTACGTCGGCACCGGACCGATCGCGGCGCTGCCGCTCAACTCCGCCGACCCGGACAGGGACGCGGCGTTCTGGTCCTGGCTCACCGGGTGGACCGTCGCGGTCGGTGTCGCCCCCCGGTCCCTGCGTCACCCGTCGGGGCGGGGTCCCCTCATCGAGCTGCTCCCTGAGTTGGTCCCCAAGGGCGGGACCAAGAACCGGCTGCACCTGGACGTCCGGCTCGAGATCGAAGATCACCCTGAGTCAGTCGCGGAAGGCATCCGCCAGCGCGGCGGCGACGAGCTCCGCACGGACTGGGGGGAGCTGCCGTGGTGCTCCTACACAGACCCCTCGGGCAATGAGTTCTGCGTTCTGCCAGCGCGAACATGACGGGTCGGTGGCGGGCTAGACGTCGGCCGTGACGGCGACACAGCCCAGGCAGCGGCTGACGGACCCGCCCGCACTCTGCCGCGAAGCGGGCGGCTGGCGCCATGGCCACAAGCCGAACGTCATACGGTCACGGAGGGGCTTGCGGGTCGAGGAAGGCGCTGAGCGCGGCAGCCAGCTGGTCGGGGGCTTCCTCGGCCATGTGATGGCCGCTGGCGATGGCGACCCCGCGCAGATCGCCGTCCCACGGACGCCACAAGGCCAGGACGTCGCCGTACAGCTCCTGCACGTCGTCGGCTGTGGACCAGGCCACCAAGGTCGGGCAGGCCAAGCACCTGCCGGCGGCTCTGTCGGCGTCGTCATTCTCTCGGTCGACGCCCAAGCCCGCCCGGTAGTCCTCGACCATGGCCTGCACCACTGCCGGGTCTCGAATGGCGGTTAGGTAGTCGGTGTAGTTGCCCTCGCCCATGCTGGCGGCCCACGCCGGACCAGTGCCGTACCAGGCGTCGGGGTCGCGGTGATGACACGTTCGGGGATCTCGGACTGGACGAAGAAGAACCAGTGCCACCAGGCAGCCGCGAACCGGGCGTCGGCGCGGGCCAGGGCCTCCCCGATCGGCACGCTGTCCAGGGCCGCGAGTCGTTCGACCGCCTCAGGGTGGTCCATCGCCAGGCGGAAGGCGACGTAGCTGCCACGGTCGTGGCCGACTACCGAGAAGCGCTCGTGCCCCAGCCGGCGCATCAGCTTCAGGATGTCGGCGGCCAGAGCCCGCTTCGACGCCTGCGCATGATCCCGTTCGCGGGGAGGCGCGGACGAGCGGCCGTAGCCCCGCAGGTCCGGGCAGACGACGGTGTGCCCAGCCGCGACCAGCAGCGGCGCGACGGCATGCCAGGTGGTGTGCGTGCGGGGATGCCCGTGAAGCAGTACTACCGGCGGACCTTCACCCCCGACGCGGACCCGCAGCCGCACATCGTCGTCCACGTCGATCCATCGCAGTGAGAAACCCTCGAACACCTGCCCATCCTGCCGCGCGAGCTGCGCGAGCCGTCCGGCCGACGACGTCTATCGGCGGGACCGATGAGCTCCGTCAGCGGAGTGCGGCCAAGAAGCGGCCACGGTTGTTGATCAGCCAGGCCTGACGGCGTCGAATGAGCTCGCCAACGCCGTCGTCCCACATCCGGGCCCAGCCGCCGCCTACGTGCTCGGCGGCCCCCTTCATGAGCAATCAGGTCCGGTCGGCTCGGTGCACGCCCAGGTCGATGAGTGCAGAGCGCTGGTCTGCCGTTAGTCCGTACGCGTCAACCAGCAGTCGAAGGCGATGAGGCTGGTCGAGACCCGTCCAGGTCGGCCAGACATCGACCGGGTCGCGCAGCGGCACCCAGTGCATAGCCGTGTTGTAGACGTCGATGAGGTGGGTTGTCGGGCCAGCCATGTCGAAGTCGACCAGCCCTACGGCGCGACCTGCACGCACGACGACGTTCTGCGGGGTGACGTCGTTGTGTGACACCAGCTCAGGTGCCGGCTCGGCCGGCAGCTGCGCAGTAGGCACATCTGCCGGGAACGGACGGGTGAACCAGCTCGCGCCGGGCGGCGCGGCGAACGCCCGATCGACGGCGTAGCCGGCCGACGCCTCGTGCAAGCGCAGCAAGAGAACCCCGACGCTGGCCAGGAGGTCCTCGTCCGCGGCCCACGGCTCAGGTGGGTCGCCGGGGACGTCGCCCTCCAGGTAGTCCAGGACGTCACGACCGGACCGGTCCCGCCCCAGAAAGCGGGGTGCGCCGTCGAAGCCAACCGCCCGCAGGTGCCGGAGGTAGTCGGCCACCGCCGCGCTCTGCGGCTGAGCCGGCCGATGCACCGTCTGCCCGACGCGCACCACCGCCTCGGTCACGTCCCCACGCGGCAGCGGTTCCTCGACGCCATCGTCGCTTCTGTAAGCAGGCAATGTCATCTCGGGCACGAACCAAGCCTGCCTCATTGCTCGCGGCTCGGCGGCTCAAGCACAGTCCCAGTAGTCGACCGATCAGCGACACATGATCACCGGTCGGCCGGACCTTGTGACCTGCAGCGGTAAGTGGCCTGCTTCTCGCAGCCCTATCCGACCGCGCGCCGGGCCTCAGCAGATCGGCGCGAGTGTCCGTTTGAGGATCGTTCAGCGATTACCCGGTCCCCCGACCAGGCAG
>JALYNC010000015.1 GCA_030773415.1 Actinomycetota bacterium | reverse complement strand
CGCGGAGTACAAGCTGGCGGTCGTGGCGGAGTACGAGGCCGCCGAGCCGGGGGAGAAGGGCGCGATCCTGCGGCGGGAGGGGCTGTACTCCTCGCACGTGGTGGAGTGGCGCCGGGCCCGCGACGCCGGCGCGCTGGCCGAGCGGCCGCGGACTGCGAAGCGCAGCCCGGAGCAGGCCGAGGTCGAGCGGCTGAGGGCCCGCGCGGAGCGGGCTGAGGCGGAGCTGGCAAAGACCCGTGCCGCGCTGGATGTTGTGGGAAAAGCACACGCGCTCTTGGAGTTGCTCTCCGAGAGCGCGGACACCGAGAGGCGGTCGAGGCCGTGATCGGCCCGGCGGTGGCCGAGCTGGCCGCACTGATCTCGACCGCGCGGGCGTGCGCCGCGCTGGGCAAGCCCCGGGTCAGCCATTATCGGGCCGAGCGCCCACCCGTGCCGCGGCAGCGCGGACCGCGCCCGTCCCCGCCGAACGCACTGAACACCGCCGAACGCGCCGGCGTGCTCGAGGCGTTAGTTGTCGCCGGCGATGAGGGCGCTGCGGGCTTCGCGGACGGTGAGGTCGGCGAGTCGCTGAACTCGATCGATGGCAGCGGGATGGTAAAGCCGGCGACGATGAAGGTCGCGGTCCAGGTGCTGGTGAGGGTGATAATCCGGGGCCCGGCGCCGGTGTAGGCGTGGGCAATGTAGTAGCCGTCGTGGGCGAACGCGGACACGGTTGGCGTGTAGGGATGACCGACGCCCTCCTGGGCCGGGCCCTCGCCAAAGTCCCATCTGTAGCCCGCCGTGGCAGCGAGCCGTCCGGGGAAGGGTTCGGTGACGTCGAACCCGATAGGTGGTGCCTGGTCGGTGTGGGCGAGGACGGGGACGTTGACCAGCGTGCCACCTTCGGGTTCCAGGCGGATGTCGGATCGAATGGCGTGGGCTTCGAGGTATTCGGAGATGTCGGCGCGGGCGATCTCGGCCAGGTCACCGAGGTCCCATTCCTGGTCGGGTCCGAAGCAGTAGGGCTCCGGGCGGATCAGCTGCCAGTCGGTGTCATCGAGGGCGTCCGGGTCTAGTTCCCGCGCGACCTGCTGGGGTGGTCCGACGAGCCGGCGGTAGCCCCACATCGCGAACTCCCCCGGATCGCAGTTGGGGTTCGCGACGGCGTTCTGGCAGTTGCCGGTGTCCGGCGTCGTGCGGTCCTCACCCGGTGGCATCGCCTCCCGACACGCCGGGGAGTAGGACTCTTCCCACACCCGCGCGTTCTTGCCCTGGCCCTCGGTGATTCGGCCGCCGAAGCTCGGCCGCGACCGGCCCAACACTCCACGCTCGGCGTCGTAGGCGTAGACGTACTTGTCGCTGATCACAGTCGGCGTGCAATCGCCGTAGAGGTCACAGTGCTCGTCCGCAAGGGCGGCCCTGGCGCCGAGCCCCAATAGGTGCGCGACGCCCAAGAAAGTCAGAAGAAGGGCGTGCACCCCTGCCATTCGCCGTGTCATCGTGGTCTCGCCCCGAGGGAGACCTGATGATAAATACGCCATCTCCCTCCGTCACGGGCCAAGCTGACCACATAGTCGATCGGTGGCCCCCCGACGACCTCCCTGACCGTGCGGCCGCGACGATCGACGAGCCGGGACGGATTCGGTTTGACCACGGCCTGCACGGAAACCAGTTGACGATTACTGGCGGCGACGGTAGCGGATACAAAGTCGTAGGGTGGAGAATCCGCCTTGTGTCCCTTTAAGTGGAATGCGCGCGCGGTGGCGTAGTTTTTCTGGCACGCTTCGCATGCCGGCTCGAAGTACTCCTTCAGTATCTCAGGGTCCGCCCCTTGAAGCACCTTGTTGTTGGCAGTCCACCAGTCACGCATGAACTGCTCCACCGACCCCGCGTTCACACCTTGGGCGGCTGGCTCGAGTGTGCGGGGAGGCCTACGTGCCGGTGACATTGGAGTCGGAGTCGGCGACGCCGAAGAGGTCAACGCGCTTGGTGCCGATGCCGTCGGCGTGCTCGTCGCCTTCGGCAGCGCCACAGGCTCAGGGTCCCCGCCGCACCCGGCGAGCAGGACGAGCACCGACACAACGCCACATACGCGGACAGCAGGCCCCAGTCTGGTCACGCGGCCGGAGCATAGTGTCGGACACCCCGCCACCCCGGCGGAGAACCCCATCCCTGTGGACAACCCCGAGCAGGAACGCGCGGGCGACGCGGTGGACGCCACGCCCGGTCAGGCAGCGGCGCCCGACTACCTACCCCAGCGACGTGCCGGGGCCGTCCTCGATGTCCGGGACGTCCTCGGGGTTCGGCTTCGGCAGCGACCGCAGCGGGCCGCCCTCGCGCAGCGCTGCCTCCATCCGCTCGGCGTCAGCATGCGGCGGCGTCTCGGCTGCGCGCTCCGAGCTCGCGTGCTCGGGGTCGACCTTCTCCGCGTCGATGGGCGCGCTTCCGGGACCGTGCGACTCGCTCATTGGGGGTTCCTCCACGTTGTGGGACTACCTGGTCGAACCTGTCGGCGGCGCCTAGGCCCGATCATCTCTGCCCGCCTGACGTCACGACGTCGGCCAGTCGGTCCAGGGCCTCGTGCAGCATGCGTTCGACGTCCGCGGCCGCCGCACCACCGTGCGCCTGAGGCTGGTCCCCCAGGAAGGACAGGTGCACCGTCGCCTCGCTGGCATCGTCGCCGGACTCGTAGACCTGCAGCCACCCGGCGTACCGGCCGTCACCGCGGCTGCCCCACTCGACGCGGTACTGCTGCTCGGACGCACCGGTGACGCCTTCGCGCGGCGCGTCGGGAACCAGCGGGCCGTCCGCTCGTACGACGTTGTCCGCAACCGGCTCGACATGCACCTCCCCGGGGACCCAGCGAGACAGGTTCGCGGGGTCCGCGGCGACGGCGAAGACCGCGTCCCGTGGCGCGGCGATGGGGCGGGAGGCCTCGAACTCGCTCATGGCGCGTCCGGTACCCGACCGGCCGCCTCGCTAAGCCGCGCGGCAGGACGTGTCGGCGGGTCACAGCGGGGAAGGGCACCGCCATGCATTCCGCTGACTTCGACTCCGCCACCTTTCCCCGCACGGCGATCGTCACGGGGGCCGACTCCGGCATCGGCCGTGCCACCGCGGTCGCCCTTGCGAACGCCGGCTGCGACGTCGGCATCACCTACAACACCGACAAGGACGGCGCCGAGCGCACCGCCGAGGAGGTGCGCACGATCGGGCGCGCCGCGCAGGTCCGCCACCTCGACCTGACCGACCTGCCCGGTGCGGCGGACGTGATCGATGAGCTCGCCGAGGCCCTCGGCGGTGTCGACGTCCTCGTGAACAACGCCGGGACGGGGTCCTCGGAGCTCCTGCTCGACATGGCCTACGAGACCTGGCGCAACGTCGTCGCCACGGACCTGGACGGCGCGTTCCTGTGCCTCCAGCGGGCCGCGCGCCGCATGGTCGCCGCCGGCCGCGGCGGCCGAATCATCAACGTCACGAGCGTCCACGAGCATCAGCCGCGCGTCGGCGCCGCGCCGTACTGCGCAGCCAAGGGCGGGCTCGGCCTGCTGACCCGCACCGCCGCGCTGGAGCTCGCCGAGCACGGGATCACCGTCAACGCCGTCGCCCCGGGCGAGATCGCGACGCCGATGACCGGCCAGACCGACATCGACGTGACCGAACAGGAGCGTCCGGGCATCCCGTTGCGCCGACCCGGGGACGCCCGCGAGATCGCCGCCGTCATCGCCTTCCTGGCCAGTCCGGCGGCAGGCTATGTCACGGGCACGTCCGTCGTCGCCGACGGCGGCATGCTTCAGATGGGCCCCATGGCGGGATCGCACATGCAGTCCGACGACTGGCGGCGGCCGTGACGGCGACCCGGCGACGGTCCACCCACGAGACGGCGGAGGTACGGCGATGAGCGCGGGCGCGAGCGAGGAGCAGGAGGAGCAGTTCGTCGAGACCTTGAAGAAGGTCGCCGTCCAGCTCAAGGCGGCAGGCATTCCCTTCGCGCTGGCCGGCGGCTACGCGCTCTACGCGCACGGCGGCCCCGGCAGTGGCCACGACGTCGACTTCATGGTCAAGCGGGAGACCGTGAACAGCGCCAAGGAGGCCCTGTCCTCGGCCGGCTTGAAGATCGTCGAGCCCGTCGAGGACTGGCTGATCAAGGTGTACGACGAGGACCGGCTCGTGGACCTGATCTTCGCCGTGGCCGGCCGTCCGGTCGACGACGAGATGCTCTCCCACGTCACCGAGCTCGAGCTGCACTCGGTGCAGATGCCGGTTCTCGACGTCACCGACGTGATGTCGAGCAAGCTGCGCGTCATGACGCCGCACTACTGCGACTTCGCGCCGCTCATCGCGCAGACCCGATCGGTGCGGGAGCAGATCGACTGGCCGCGGCTGGTCTCGGACACCGCCGACTCGCCGTTCGCGCGGGCGTTCATCTACCTGCTCCAGGAGCTCGACATAGCACCCAAGGACCTCGAGGTGCGGGCCAGCTGAGCGTCAGGCAATCCGGGGATTCCCCCGGACACCGCTCAGGTCGGACGGCGGAGGTCGACCTCGAACCACACCCGCTTGCCGCCGGCGAGGGCGTCCACTCCCCACCGCGAAGCGAGGGCGTCGAGCAGGTGCAGGCCCCGCCCGCCCTCGGGCACGTGCGCGATGTCGGTGTCCTCCTCCACGCGGGCGGGTCCCCGCGGCGCCGGCACGGCGGGACTCTCGTCCGCCACCTCGACGCGGATGCGGTCGGCTCCGGCGAAGACGTCCACTCGCAACGGCGTCCGCGCATGGATGACGGAGTTCGTCACCAGCTCGTCAGTCAGCAGCACCAGCAGGTCCACCGGGTCGATGTCATCGCGCTCGGCGTCACGCGCGCGGTCCGGCGTTAGGCCCCAGGACGCGAGGATCTCAGTAAGTCTCGAGCGGGCGTGCCCGGCGGCGTGCCGCGCCGGGGACAGCTCGAAGGACTCGTGGCGCCGGTGGCCGGGCAGCTCGTCCGCCGGTGCGGTGCGTACGACGAGCACCGCGACGTCGTCGTCGTGGTCGTGTGCGCGGCCCATGCCGACGAGGGCGGTCTCGAGAACGTCGTGCGCGGGCAGCGTCGCGGCGTCGGCGAGCACCTCGGTGAGCCGGCGCAGGCCCTCGTCGACCAGGGTCTCGCGGCTCTCGACCAGACCGTCGGTGTAGAGCAGGAGCGTGCTGTCGGCACCGAGGACGTGCTCGCTGTCGGCGAAAACCGCACCGCCCACACCGAGGGGGAGACCCGGATCGACGTCGAGGAAGGCCGGCTGCCGCCCGGGCACGAGGACCAACGGCGGCAGGTGGCCCGCCGCCGCGACCGTCAGGCGTCCCGAGACGGGCTCCAGTACGGCGTACAGGCACGTCGTCAGCTGGAGCTCGTCGAAGGCTTGCACCACCGCGTCAAGCCGACCCAGGACCTGCGCCGGTGGATGCCCTTCCAGGGCATAGCCGCGCAGCGCTGCCCGCAGCTGTCCCATCACCGCGGCCGCGCGCGTGCCGCGGCCCATCACGTCGCCCACGACGATGCCGACCCGACCATCGGGCAGGGCGATGGCGTCGTACCAGTCGCCGCCGACCTCGGTGCCCGCGGCTCCGGGGATGTAGCGCGCGACGAACTGCAGTCGCTCCAACTCGGGTAGCCGCTGAGGCAGCAGGGAGCGCTGCAACGTCAGGGCCGCGTCGCGCTGTGCCGCGAACAGCGCCGCGTTGTCCACGGCCACCGCCGCGCGCTGAGCCAGCTCCTCGAGCACGACGCGGTCGGCGTCGGTGTAGCGACGGTCGCTCCGGGCGAGGCTCAGCGCGCCGAACGTGCGCCCGCGTGCCGCGAGCGGTACGGCGAGCCCGGAACCCAGCGGCAGCGCGCGCAGGGCGGCCAGCTGCTCCGGCGTACGGCTCATCCGCACGAGCACCTCGTCCGGAATTGTCGGGAGCAGCTCCGGTGTCCCCGTCGCGACGACCCAGCCGGCGCCGTGCGGCTGGTCGGTGCGGACCCGGAACTGGCGAAGGAAGTCCCGCAGGTCCGCCTCCGTCACCGGGTCGGCGTGCGCGAGCGCCGCGAGCTCCAGCGTCGTGCCGTCCTCACCGAGGAGGTGTACGGCGGCCCACTCGGCGAAGTCGGGGACGGCGACGGAGGTCAGCGTCTGGAGCACCTCGTCCCGCTCCAGCGAGCCGGCGAGCCGTCGGCTGGCCTCGGACAGCAAACCCTGCACACGTGCACGGTCGGCCGCCTGCTCGTAGAGGGTCGCGCGGCTGAGGGCTTGGCCGGTCTGACTGCCGAGCGCCAGGAAGAATGTCCGCTCCCCCGCCGAGAACTCGCGCTGCTCGGGGAAGCCGAGGAGCAGCGCTCCAGCCACGCCGGAGGACGCGACGAGGGGCGTGAGCGCCCATGAACGCATCCCGTCGCCGGCGAGGATCCGGGCCACGTCGACGGGACCGGCTCCGGCGAGCGCGTCCGCGGTCGACAGGAAGGCTCCCTCGCCGCCGCCGACCACGCGAGCCAGCGGCGACGTCCCGTCGTTCGGCACCGTGGCAACAGTGCGGGCGGAGCCGTGCGCGACCGCGACCAGGCTCAGGCTCCGCCCTTCGTCGACGGCCAGGGCGAGGTAGCAGGCGGCGGCTCCGACCGCGTCGCGGGAGACGTGGCCGAGGACAGCGAGCACGTCCGCGACCTCCAGGGCCTGGGCGAGGCGCGCGGTGATCCGCTGGAGCATCTCCACGCGGCTCGCCGCGGCGGCCGCCGCCGCCTGCAGCCGGGCCTCCGTGGCGCGGGCCGCGAGCTCGTCGGTGATGTCCGTGCACGTCCCCACCCACTCCGCGACCGGGCAGTGCTCGGCGTCCCCGTCGGCTGGCAGCGGGACGCCGCGGGCGCGCATCCATCGGTACCCGCCGGACGCAGTCCGTAGCCGGTAGACGTGGTCGAACGGCTCGCCCGCCGCGACAGCCTGCCGCCACGCGGAGACCGTGTCGGCCCGGTCGTCGGGGTGGACGGCGCCGAGCCACCCCTCACCGCGGAACTCCTCGAAGGTCTGACCCGTGATCGCCCGCCAGGTCGGGGAGTCCTCGATGACGTGGCCCCGCGCGTCCGTCGTCCACACGACCTGCGCGGTCGCGGCCACCAGGGACCGGTAGAGCAGCTCGCTGCGCCGCTCCCCGCCGACCGGCAGAACGAGCACGACCGCACCGGCGACCTCACCGTTGCCCAGCCGCACCGGCTGCCAGCTCGTCATCCACCGTTGCAACTCGTCGTACGGCGGGACAGCCTCCGCCGCGGTAGCCAGCTCGACGTCGTCAGCAGGGAGACGGGAGTGCAGGACGTCCGCGAGGACCGCGGCGGCGGCCGCGGGCAGCGGAGATCCGGGGTCGCTCAGCGTGCACCCGAGGACCTCGGCGGCCGGACGCCCCGCGAGCCGTGCCATCGCGTCGTTGACCCGGACGTAGCGGCCGTCGGAGTCGAGAACCGCCAACCCCGCGGTCGCGCTGCGGTCGAGCAGCGCGAGGAGGTGCGCCGGCAGCGCCCCGACGAGTTCTCCCGTGCCCACGGCCATCTCCAGCCCACTCCTGCCGTGTGTCCGCCGGCGCTGAGCCGGGTCGATCCTGCGAGCGTAGGGCTCGGGCCGCTGCTGTGCAGGTCCCCCGGTCTGCGCAACACCCGCGATTGGCTCGGCTCTCGGAGGAAAGGAGGCCGGCGTCGAGGGCTCCGTCCACGAGGAGCACGATGTCGGCGACGACGCGTCCAGCGTCGGGTCACGACCGAGGTGGAACACCGCAGCCGAGCCCCGGCAGCGGGCAAAGGAGGAGCGATATGGCATTCGACGACGACGACATGACGAGAGGTCACGGGCCAGCCGACGGCGGTGCGGACGGCGGCGCCGACGGCGGTGCCGATGGTGGTGCGAGCGGCGGTGCCGATGGCGGCGCGGGCGGTGGCGCGGACGGCGGCGCCGATGGTGGCGCGGACGGCGGTGCCGGCGGCGGGTCGCCGATCAGCTGATTGACACGTGGCGGGTGCTCGTGGCGCTGCCGCGGGCACCCGCGACGCATTGCCGCCTAACCCGCGTGCGCGGCGCCGTTCGCGTCGACGGCGGCTGCCCGAGTCGCGGATTTTCAGCGGCGGCTGCCGATGTCCCGGAAGTAGTAGAGCAACGGGTTGTCGTCGCCCGGCTCGCTGTTCGCGTCGTACCAGACGTCGGGCCGCAGGGCCAGCAGCGTGACACCGGCCGCCGGGACGCCGGTCAGTAGCGCGAGGGTGTCGCCGTCCGCCAGCAGCTGCTCCAACCGGCGGGTCAGCACGCCGACGCCGGGAGTGGGTGTGTCGTACTCGGTGTTGAAGGCGTGCAGCAAGGACGCGACGGTCGCCACCCCGGCAACTCGCGGCGAGACGCGGTCCAGCGGGATCGGTGGCGGTCATGTCGCCGCAGTGTCGCAGCCCAGGCGGAGCAGGACCACCGGAACGGCTCCGCGCCGAGATACCGCGGGGGTCACTGTTGTCGCATCAGCGAGGATGGCCGCATCGGGAAGAGGTGGCACCGTGACCAGCGCGCCGAAGACCAGGACCGGACCGACGACGTCGTCGCGGACCGTCACGGCGTGAGCACAATGGCGGGAACTGCAGCGGCCGGAACTGCCCATTCTCACGGCTACCTCGAGCGCAAGGACGAGTACCTCAAGCGCCTGCGCCGCATCGAAGGACAGGCACGCGGCCTCCAGCGCATGGTCGAGAACGAGCAGTACTGCATCGAGATCCTGACCCAGGTCTCCGCTATGACGCGGGCGCTGCAATCGGTGGCGCTCGGCCTGTTGGAAGAGACATGAACTCCTGCGTGGTGCAGGCAGCCACGGCTGGTGGGCCCGAGGCCGACCAGAAGATCAAAGAGGCATCAGAAGCGATCGCACGGCTCGTGCGTCCTAGCCGGCTACGCGGCTTCCGGCCGTGGAGCAACGAGATCGAGGCAGCGGTTCGTGGAGATCGCCCGGCACCGGCCGGGTTGGGGGACGTCGCGGACCGAAGCGTGCCGAGCCGCTAGCGCCCCGCGTCCGCCTGGCGGCCGCTCCCGTCGAGCAGGGCATCGCCGCCCAGCGCCTCCCAGAACGCAGCGCGCACGCCGTCGGCGCCCCAGGCGTTCGGTTCGATGACGTTGCAGTACCAGAGGTTCCGGTTGGCGGGCCGCGCCTCACCGCTTCCGGGGTTGCCCGCCGCTAGTCCGTGCCCGAAGAACCGCTCGGCGATCGGCGCGACGCGTGCCCCGTGCTCGTGCGCGACGGCGCGCAACGCGTCGTTGAGCGTCGCGAGCACTTCGACGAGTTCGCGCCAGCGCGGTAGGCCGACCTTCCCGGCATCGGCCGTCCCGTCGCTCGGGTCGTACACGGTGCCGACGACGATCGGCGCGTCGGGGGACGCGGTGAGTTCCCGGACGCGGCCCAGCGCCTCGTCGGTTCGGCGGTGGACGTCCCGCACGATCTTCAGCGCGCGCCTCGTCCTGCCGTACGCCTGAAGCACGTCGTTGCCGCCTATCGTCACGGTGACGATCGAGGGACGCGTCGGCATCGCGCGCAGCCGGGGGAGTTGAGCCTGCAGCAGTCCGCGTGTCGTCCCGCCGTCCGTGGCCAGC
This sequence comes from Actinomycetota bacterium, assembly GCA_030773415.1. Taxonomy (GTDB): domain Bacteria; phylum Actinomycetota; class Actinomycetes; order JALYNC01; family JALYNC01; genus JALYNC01. The sequence continues at coordinate 20,376 of JALYNC010000015.1, read as the reverse complement.
AGCGCGAACTCCAGCCCGGGCAGCACCGTCGCCAGGTCGCGGCCCCGCCACTCCGGAAAATCGTCGTCACGGTTGCGGGCGAGCAGGCTCGCGCCGCCCCGCCCGGGACCGCCGGCGTACCAGTCGATCGAGATCGAGTCGCCGAGAGCGACGTACAGGGGGTGGTCTTGTCGCGCCCCCGTTCCGTCCGTGATCACACTGCACAACCGTCAGGGCCGCACACCGTTCCGCCCGAGGTCAGGGTCACGAGCCGGGGCGTGTCGGCGTACGCGCGGTGCAGCGCGTCGAGCAACACGGTGGGCGGTTGCGCGCCGGGCACCGCGTAGCGCCCGCCGAGCAGGAAGAACGGCACACCGGTGATGTGCAGCCGCATCGCCTCGGCCTCGTCGCGCCGCACGTCTTCGGCGTAGGCGTCCGAGTCGAGTACCTGCGCGACCTCGGCGGCGTCGAGCCCCGCCTCCACGGCGAGCGCGGCGAGCGTCCTCCGGTCACTGATCGCTGCCCCCTCGCCGAGATAGGCGCGCAGGAAGCGTTCCTTGACCGCCGATTGGAGGCCGCGCGCGGCCCCGAGGTGCACCAGTCGCTGGGCGTCGAAGGAGTTGCCCGGCTTCGCGATGTCGAAGCGGAAGGTCAGGCCGACGGCGGCCGCCCGCGCCGTCATGGTGTCGATCATCGCCTGGGCGCCCGTGCGGCTGGTGCCGTACTTGCGGGCGAGAAGCTCGGCATAGTCACCCTCCCGGCTGGGCGGAGCGCCGGGGTCGAGCTCGAAACTGCGCCAGACGATCTGCACGTCGTCGGCGTGCGGGAACTCGGCGAGCGCCGCGTCGAGGTGCGCCTTTCCGACGGCACACCAGGGACACACGATGTCGGACCAGATGTCGATACGCACGGCAGCGAAAACTGCTTCTCCGCCTGCTTTCATCCCTCCTCGAGTTGCCGCCGTGCCCGCTCGACGATCGCCTCGAGCTGCCCGGCGTGGGCGCCTTGCCAGTAGATCCGGCGACATACCGTGCATCGCCGGAACGCGCGCGCGGTGCGCCGGGTGCCGGCAGGCACGGCGGCTGCCGCCTCGGCCTTCTCGACGTCGACCAGGGGTCCGTTGCACGCGACGCAGCGCGAGTAGGGGGCGAGCTCCGGGCGGAAGCGGTCGAGCACGTCACCCAGCTGCTCGTCGGGGTCAGTACCGCGCACGAACGCCCCGACCGGCAGCGCGCGCCGCATGAGCAGCCCGCGGTCCTGCGTCAGCAGCAGCCGCTGCTCCTCGATCGCCTGGCGCACCAGCTCAGGATCGTCCGCTTCGTTGCGGTACGCCGTGTCGATCCCGAGCAACCGCAACCGCCTCGCCAGGGTCCCGAGGTGCACGTCGAGCACGACCCGCAACGGTCGCATGAGCAGTTGCTGTGGACGCGGCATCGCCGCCACGTCGACCACGTCGCCGGATGCCGGTATCTCACCGACTCCGGCCGGACACCCGTTGCGCCGCAGCGAGCCGACCTCGGTCAGGGGCACTCCGCAGGCCTGCACGAGGTGACCCAGCGAGGAGGTGCCGTCCGCCGCGAATTCCCGCGAGGCCTCGGGGCGCCGCCGGCCGGCCGTCGAGCGCCGTCGCAGGAACAGACGCAGCGGCTCGTCGAACCGCACGGCGACGCTCCCGGGGGTGCCGGGCATGCCGGCCGTCCCGCCTTACCCGGTCCGAGAGCGCCGCGCGGCGACGAACGAACGCACGGCGAGAGCGACGAACGCGCCGCACAGCACCAGGTTCAGGGTTCCGGCCGTCTGCGCTACGTCGGCATGTGCCGAACCCGCGGCCGGCTTCGCGACCAACTGCCCGAGAGAACCGAGCGCGCCGACGAGCGCGATCGCCGCACCAGCATGCATCGCATGCCGGCGCGCGTCCCCGCCACGGCCCCCCACGATGCCGGCGGCGGCGAGGGCGAGCCCGATCGCCGCCGGGATCAGTGCCGTCGGGCTCGCTCCCGGCCCCGACGACGTGTACGCCCAGCCGCCGACCAGCATCAAAAGCACGCCGACGGCGATAGCGATTCGTGGCACGAGTTTTCCTTCGAGGTCTTTCGCGGGTTGCAAGGCTGGAGGCGTTCCGCCTCGTGTCCGTGTCGCTGGAGGCGTCCCGCCTCGTATCCATTGTCCCGCATCTCGGTGCCGGTAACTCCTCCGAGTGATGTTGTCCTGCCCGTAGGGGTTGCCCGAACTCCGTTGGGTACGGGAACGCAGCACAGGAACCCCGACTGCCCAGGACGCGAGGAGGAGAACGCGCATGACCACCAAGGTGGATAAGTCGATCACGGTCGACGTCCCGATCGACGCCGCATACAACCAGTGGACGCAGTTCGAAGAGTTCCCGCAGTTCATGGGTGGCGTGCAGTCGGTGCAGCAGCTGGACGACCAGCGCCTCCACTGGGTGGCCGAGATCGCCGGCGTCCGTCGCGAGTGGGAAGCCCGGATCCTCGAGCAGATCCCGAACGAGAAGATCGCGTGGGCGGCGACGTCGGGTGCGACGAATGCCGGCGCCGTCTACTTCGCCGCGCTCGGGCCGACGCAGACGTCCGTGGCGCTGCACCTCGAGTACGAGCCCGAGGGCGTGGTGGAGAAGGCCGGCGACGCGCTGAACATCGTGGAGCGGCGCGCCCAGGCCGACCTCGAGAAGTTCAAGTCGTTCATTGAGAGTCGTGGCTTCGAGAGCGGTGCCTGGCGCGGCTCGATCAACGAGGGCACCGGCGTCGGGACCCCGGGCGCGGAGGCGGCGGCTTCGTCGCAGGGTGACAGCGGCAAGGCCGGCCTGTCGCCGAAGACGATCGCCGCGGGTGCCGCGGCCGCGGTAGCCGGGGCCGCAGCCGCTGGTGCGATGAAGGGCTCGAGCTCCGGTGACACCGGCTCGGGCGAGACCATGGCGACCGGCAGCGGCGCGAACATCTCCGCCTACCCGACCGAGTCCGAGACCGTCGTGTCCGGAACGACGACGGGCGAGACGTTCGACACCAGCATCGAGCAGCCCGCCACCCCAGTCGCGTCGCCGGTCGGCTTCGAGAGCCCGGAGACCGTCGAGAGCGCGGACGACTTCGATAGCCCCGGTCGGTCGATGTGACGTATTGCGGGTCGCAGCGGGACACCGCGTGGCAACGACACCGCGTAGCAACGACACCGCGTAGCTGCTGTTCGTGGTCCTTCGTCCGGTGCCCGGCCCGGTGACCGTGGGCGGTCAGCCCGCGGCCAGCCGGGGCGGCTGCAGGTGGCCCCGTGCGGCGATCCACGGCCCGAGAGCGCTCGGCTCCATGGGACGGGACAGGTGGTAGCCCTGGCCGTACTCGCATCCCATCTCGCGGAGCGTGTCCACGTCCGCCTCGTTCTCCAGCCCCTCCGCGATGACGTCCTGGCGCAGGTTGTGCGCCATGATCAGGATTGCGGAGATGACGGCGACCGCCTGCCTGCGCTGCCGGACCTCGCGCACGAAGGTGGCGTCGAGCTTGATGATCCGCGCGGGAATCTCGGTGAGCCGGCTCAGCGACGCGTATCCGGTGCCGAAGTCGTCGATGGCGAGGTCGACCCCGAGCTCGGTGGCGGCCTGGAATACGACGGCTGCCACCTCGGGATCCTGCAGTGCCTCGGTCTCGGTGATCTCCAGGCACACCCGGCGGGCGGAAATCCCGGTGGTGCTCGTCGCTTGCATGAGGTCGCCGATCACGTCACTGGCCTTGAGCTGCCGCGGCGAGACGTTGATGTAGACGCTGTGCGGCGACGCGGCCCCTAGCTCCACGTCCCAGCGCGCGAGCTGGGCGCAGGCCTCGCCGATCACCCACCGACCGATCGGGATGATCAGAACCGATCGCTCGGCGACGTCGATGAAATCTGCCGCGGCGAGCAGACCCTTGGTCGGGTGGCGCCACCGCAGTAGCGCCTCGACCCGGCGGACCCTGCCGTACCGCAGGTCGATGATGGGTTGGTAGGCCAGCGCCAGCTCGCCGTTGTCGAGTGCCGCGCGCAGTTCGTTCTCCGTGCGCTGCTGCTCCATGCGGGCTGCGTACGCCCGCTCGTCGAACATCTCGACACGGTTGCCCCCGCGGCTCTTCGCCGCGTACATCGCGACGTCGGCCTGGGAAACCAGCATCTCGGGCGGAACCGCCCCGTCCGACGTGCTCGCCAGCCCCATGCTCACCGACACCCGAACCGGGCCGACGCTCAGCTCGAACGGTTGGCTGATGGTCTCGACCAGGCGGCACGCGGCGGCGTACCCATCCTTGAGACCGTTGATCTCGTCGGGGCAGAGGTACCTAACGTCGCGCCGCACGTCGCTGGGCTGCCAGGGGACGCTCCTGATCAGGCGGCCTGACCGCCGCTACCGGACTGCTGCGAACCAGCTCGGCAGCCGTTTGCGCCGTTCCGTCTTCGGTCGGGTGCATCATCGGCAGATGCTGCTTGCGGGGAGCGTCAGGCTCGACGCCGTGTTGAACCGGCTCGCAACGCTGCGTCCGGTGTTCCACAGCGTGGCCGACTTCCAGCAGGCCTTCCCTTGGGAGGTCCGCACGCTCGACCCGTCGTTGCAGGTCCGCTTGGAGACCCGGCCTGCGCCGGGGATGCGGCTGGACCTGCTGCTGACCAGCGGGGACGGCCTGCGGCGCAGCGCGGTCGAGCTGAAGTACCTGACGCGGCTCTGGGCGGGGGAGTTCGCGGGAGAGCGGTTCGGGCTGAAGGACCAGGGGGCGCAGGACATCCGGGCGCACGACGTCGTGAAGGACATCGTGCGGGTCGAGAAGTTCGTCTCGGCGATGCCTGGCAGCAACGGCGCTGTGGTCTGCGTCGGTAACGACCCGTCGTACTGGAACGCCCCGACGCACGGCCGCCCGACGAACGCCGACGCGTTCCGGCTCCACGAGGGGACCGTCCTGCACGGGACGAGGGCGTGGGGGCCGCTGACCGGCGCGGGCACGAGGCTGGGACGGGAGGAGCCGTTGGCGCTTGTCGGCACCTACCGGATGGCATGGTCGGACTACTCGACGCTGCCCGGCCCGCGTGGCGCGTTCAGGACGCTCGTTGTCGAGGTCCCGGGCGGCTGAGCCCCAAGGGCGTCCAGGGCGGCGCGCGTGACGGCGGGGTGCCGTACGTAGACAGGCGATAACTACGGGGTCGGTGCTCGACGGCGACGAGCGTGCGCTACTCAGGAGGCCGGCCTGGGTCAACGAGACGGTCAACGTCGAGCGCAGCAGACGACCGCCCTCGATCACCACCACGTGGTCGCAGACCTGCTCCAGCTCGCCGAGCAGGTGGGAGGCGACCAACGCCGCGATGCCGAACTCACGTCCAATGCGGCTGATCAGCTCAAGCATCTCGTCGCGACCCCCGGGTCGAGACCGTTCGTTGGCTCGTCCAGAAAGACCAGGGCCGGATCGTGGACGAGCGCCTGAGCCAGCTTCACCTTCTGCTTCATGCCGGTGGAGTAGCCGCCCATGGGGCGGTACCGCTCCTCGTACAGCCCGACGTGGCGCAGCGTGTCGGCGGCCCGCTCACGGGCGGCGCTGCCCTCGAGCTGGAGCCGGGGGTGATCGGCCTGGTCGGCGCCAACGGGGCCGGCAAGTCCACGCTGATGAAGATCCTGCTGGGGCTGCTGCCGGCCACGTCGGGCACGGCGTCCGTCCTGGGACTGGACGTCGCCACCGCGGGACAACAGATCCGGTCGAGGGTCGGCTACATGCCCGAGCACGACTGTCTGCCGCCGGACGTCACCGCGACGGAGTTCGTCGTGCACCTCGGTCGCATGTCCGGCCTCCCCGGGGTGAGGGCGTCGAGCGCGGTCACCGCGCCGTACCTTGCGTCAAGATCAATGGCACCGGCTCACCGTAACGAGCCGGCGCAGGTTTCGTGGCCGTTCGCCGACTTCGTCCGATTGGGCGGCGCGGGCGGAGCCGGATGGCCGCCGGTGGTGGGCACGGCTGGGTTCGAACCCCAGGTGGTGGTCGTCGAGGTGGACGAACGGCTCGACGAGTTGATCAACGTGCTCTCCGCCGCGGGGCTGACAGCCAGGTCCACCGGCCGCGAAGCCGAGCTGATCCTGACCGACGAGGACGCGTACGACCTGGTGAGGGACGCCGTAGCGTCTCTTGGTATCGGCCTGCTCCGTCTCGAACGGCGCCGGCACTCGATCGCCGACGTGTTCAGCAGCCGGGAGGCCAGCCATGTCGGTTGACAGTGAGTTCCGTGCCGGCGGAGTGATTCACGACATCGGCTACCGCCACTACGACCAGCCGCGGCTGAGCCCCAGCGTGGCGGCGCGTTCGCTGGGCGTCGACAGCCTGCGGGGTGCCTTCGGGCTTTGGCCGGTCGGGCCGGTCCAAGATCGCACCGATGCTGCTGCTGGGCGTGTGCTGTCTGCCGGCGATCGTGATGGTCGTCGCGGTGCATCTCACCGGCACTGACCGGTTGCCGGTGCGCTACACCGACTACCCCCAGTGGCTGTACGCGGTCGTCGCCTTGTTCGTGGCGGGCCAGGCCCCGGCGGCGGTCTCGCGCGACCTGCGCTTCCGGGTGCTGTCGCTGTACTTCTCGCGGCCGATCAGCCGGCGGGCGTACGTGACCGCTAAGTTCGCCGGCCTGTCGGGTGCGGTTGCGCTTTGGTCACTGTGCCGTTGGTCATTCTGTACGCCGGCGCACTGCTGGCGAAGATGTCGTTCCGGACGCAGACGGAGGCCTGCTTCAGGGGCTGGTGACAGTGGCGATGCTGTCGGTCGTGCTGGCAGGAATCGGGCTGCTGCTGGCGTCCCTCACGCCTCGACGTGGCATCGGGATGGCCGTGGTGATCGCAGTGCTGGTGATGGTGCCGCTCGTGCAGGGGCTGTTGTCGTTCCTGGCGATGGAACAGGGCCGGATGTCGCTCGCCCAGTACTCGCGACTGCTGTCGCCGTCGGCCATGGTCGACGGCGCCGTGTCCTGGCTGTTCCACCTCGACCCGCCGTCTCCGGCGGGACCACCGGGCGAGGAGGGTCCGCCGGTTCTGCCGCGGCCCACCACAGCGCAGGGCCTGGCGTGCCTGGCCGGTGTGATCACCGTGCCGGTTGCCTGCTACGGCCTGCTGCTCGCCCGCTACCGCAAGGTGTCCGTGTCATGACCGATCTGGTGCTGAACGCCGCCTCCCGCTGGTACGGCAACGTCGTCGCCGTCAACGACGTGTCGATGCGGATCGGCCCGGGCGTGACCGGCTTGCTCGGCCCGAATGGCGCTGGCAAGTCGACGCTGCTGCACATGATGGCCGGTTTCCTCGGGCCGTCGTCCGGAACGGTGACCCTCGGTGGGGAACCCACCTGGCGCAATGAACGCATCTACTCCCGTCTCGGCCTGGTGCCGGAGCGGGAAGGCTGTACGACATGGTCACCGGCCGTCAGCTCGTGGTGGCCAACGCCCGGCTGCACAAGCTGAAGGACCCGGCCGGCGCCGCCCGACGGGCGCTCGAGATCGTTGACATGGTCCCCGCCATGGACCGCCGGATCTCCACCTACTCGAAAGGCATGAAGCAGCGCGTCAAAGTGGCGACGGCGCTGGTGCACGATCCCGAGGTGTTCCTGCTGGACGAGCCCTTCAACGGCATGGATCCCCGCCAGCGCATGCACCTGATGGAGCTGCTTAACCGGTTGGGCGAGGAAGGTCGCACCGTGCTGTTCAGCTCCCACGTGCTGGAGGAGGTCGAGCAGATCGCCGGCAGCATCCAGGTGGTGGTCTCCGGTCGACTGGCCGCGTCCGGTGAGTTCCGGGAGATTCGCCGGCTGATGACCGAGCGTCCCCACCAGTACGCCCTACGGTCCAGCGACGACCGCGCGCTTGCCGCCGCGGTGATCGCGAGTGGAGCTGCCTCGTCGGTGGAGCTCCGGGGCGGTCGAAGCGGCGAACCGCCCTCGCTTCATGTGCAGGCGCCCGACCGATTGCGGTTCGCCCGCACTCTTCCGGCGCTGGCCAAGGATCGCGGTGTCCGGCTCTACGAGGTGGATCCCGCGGACGAGTCCCTGGAGAGCGTCTTCAACTACCTGGTGGCCCGATGAACACCACCGTGATGGATCTGACCGCACGTGGTCTGCTCGGCCGCCGCCGAGCACTGGCACTCCTGGCGTTGCCGGCCGTCCTCATCGTGCTTGCCCTGCTCTTCCGGATTCTGGGTGAACCGGACACCGCAACCGTCGTCCGCATCATAAATCTGGGGTTCGGGACCGTCGTGCCGTTGCTCGGCGTCATCGTGGGAACGGGGGCGATCGGGCCGGAGATCGAGGACGGGTCGTCCTGTACCTACTCTCCAAGCCGTTGAGCCGGACGCGGATTGTGCTGAGCAAGCTGATTGTGGTCATCGCGATCTGTTGCACCTTGTCCGCGGTTGCCCTGCTGGCCGCGGGCGCGCTGCTTGGCGGCTCGAGCGACCTCGTCGTCGGCTACGCCGTCGGTGCGGCGGTCGCCGGAGCGGCCTACTGCGCGGTCTTCCTCCTGCTGGCGATCGTCACCCGTAACGGGGTGATCGTCGGGATGGCGTACGCGTTGGTGTGGAGACCACGGTGGCCGGAGTTGTGCCCCGGCGCCCGGGCGCTGAGCATCCGGCAGTGGGCGCTCTCCCTGACCGAGCGGATCGCCGACGACGCCGCCGTCGCCTCTGCGGTGGGGCTGACGGTCGAGCTCTCCATGCTCGTCGCGGTGACCGTGGGGGCGACGCTCATGGCAGTTTCCCGGCTGCGCGGATTGACGCTGAGCGGCGACGTCTGACCCGGCTGTCGCGTGAGAGACTGGCCGACATGCCCGCCGTGCCGCCTCTCGTCGCACGCCTGCACGTAGATCTGCAGCGCGTCGCCAGCGCGGTCTGACGCCGACGGTCCGGCGCCTGCTTGGCGTCGGCTTTCCGGCCGTCAGCACAGTCGACATTTTCCACCGAACGGGACACGAAGATGCGTAGCACTGGACAGGGTCAGTGGGCTCTGGGTTATCGCGAGCCGCTGAACCCCAATGAGCAGATGAAGAAGGACAGCGACGGGCTCGAGGTTCGCCAGCGCATCCTCGACATCTACGCGCATCGGGGTTTCGACTCCATCGACCCGTCGGACCTGCGGGGCCGGATGCGCTGGTGGGGGCTGTACACCCAGCGCAAGCAGGGAATCGACGGCGGCAAGACCGCTGTGCTGGAGCCGGAGGAGCTCGAGGACAAGTTCTTCATGCTCCGCGTGCGCATTCCGGGGGGGCAGCTCACCACGGTGCAGCTGCGGGTGGTCGCCGGCATCGCCACGCGGTACGGCCGTGACGTCGCCGACATCACCGACCGGCAGAACGTCCAGCTGCACTGGATCCGGATCGAGGACGTGCCGGCGATCTGGAACGAGCTCGAAGCCGTGGGGCTGTCCACCACCGAGGCCTGCGGTGACACCCCGCGCACCATGCTCGGCTGCCCGGTGGCCGGGATCGACGCCGGTGAGCTGGTCGACGCCACACCGCACCTGCTCGCCACCGAGCGTCGGTTCGTCGGTGACCCCGCCTTTTCCAACCTGCCCCGCAAGTTCAAGACGGCGATGTCCGGCTGCGCCGCGCAGTGCACAGCCCACGAGATCAACGACGTGTCGTTCGTCGGAGTGCTCGGGCCCGAGGGGACGCCCGGCTTTGACCTGTGGGTCGGCGGCGGGCTGTCGACCAACCCCAAGCTGGCGGTCCGGCTCGGCACGTTCGTCACTCCGGCCCAGGTGCCCCAGGTCTGGGCCGGTGTGGCCAGCATCTTCCGTGACTACGGCTACCGCCGGTCGCGCAACCGCGCGCGCCTGAAGTTCCTCGTCGCCGACTGGGGCGCCGAGCGGTTCCGGGAGGTGCTCGAGACCGAGTACCTCGGTGGCCCGCTGCCGGACGGTGCGGCGCCCGGCAGCCCCCGCGGCGGCGTCCGGGACCACGTGGGCGTGTTCGAGCAGGTCGACGGCAAGTACTACGTCGGTTTCGCCCCCCGCGCCGGCCGGACGTCCGGCACGCAGCTCGCCGCCATCGCCGACCTGGCGGAGGCGTACGGCAGCGCCCGGGTCCGGACGACCGTCGAGCAGAAGATGGTGATCCTCGACGTGCCAGGCGACCGAGTGGACGCGCTCGTCGCCGATCTGGAGGCCGCGGACCTGCAGGTGCGCCCGAGCCCGTTCCGACGCGGCACCATGGCCTGCACCGGAATCGAGTTCTGCAAGCTGGCCATCGTTGAGACCAAGCACCGGGCCGACGGCCTGTACCGGGAGATGGAGCGCCGGCTGCCGGACTTCGACGAGCCGATCACCATCAATCTCAACGGCTGCCCGAACTCCTGCGCGCGCTTCCAGCTGGCCGACATCGGGTTGAAGGGCTCGCTGGTTCCGGGCCCGGACGGGGAGATGGTCGAGGGCTTCCAGGTGCACCTCGGCGGTCACCTCGGTGAGAGCGCCGGATTCGGGCGCAAGTTCCGCGGACTGCGGGTCAGCGGCGACGACCTGCCGGCGTACGTGGAGCGGGTCCTGCGGGCCTACCAGGCCAACCGCGCCGAGGGCGACACCTTCGCCGAGTGGGTGAGCACGGCCGATCCGGCGCTGGTGCAGTGAGAGTGCCGGCGTGACCGAGGGCACCGCGCGGGCGGCCCCGTTCTACTGCCCATACTGCGGCGAGGAAGACCTGGAGCCGTACGGCGAGGCCGCGGGAGGCTTCTACTGCGCCGCCTGCAACCGCCGGTGGGTGCTGCGCTACTCGGGGCTGGGCCGGGATTTACCTGAGCCCTGAGAGCCCTGAGAGCCCTGAGAGCCCTGAGCCCTCAGGGCCCGGTGCCGCCGAGTCAGGACGTGTCGGCTGCCCGAGCGGCCCAGAAGCCGGTGTACGAGCGGTGCAACCAGCCGTTCACCCAGTTTCGATCCGGCTGGGGCGGGATCGCGGCATCCGACCTCAGCCTGGTCAGCTCCTGCTGGACGGAATTCAGGCGGTCGAGCACCTCGGCCAGCGCGACGTCCCCTCGTCGCACACGGCGCACGTAGTCGCCCGCTGGGCCGCTCACCGGAAGGGTGATCCGGCCGGCGGTCAGTAGCTCGACTCCCTGGACACCCAACCGCAGTGCGTGCATGGCGAACTTGGTGTCGTAGCCGTGCGCTGCCACCAGTTCCGGCCGGTTGGTGTGGGCCCCGCTGCCGCCGGTCATCGCGCGCTTCTGCGCCTGCAGGTACCCGAGAAACCGGTCGGCGGCCAGCCGGGAGACGAACCGGGACGCGTTCGCCATCAGCTCAGCGCCCGCGTCGTCGCGGTGCACCACCTCTTCGTCCGGCACGAACAGCAGCAGCAGGACCGTCGGGTTACCGGCCAGCGCCAGCCGGGCCCATTTGCGGGCGGAGTAGATGACCACGTCCAGGTCGCCAACGCCCGACCGGTTGGCCAGCCCACCTTCCCGGTCCCAGACCGTGTGTCGCTGGTACTGCTCGAACGGCACGGTGGCTCCGCCAGCGGCAGTGCCGGCCGGAACGTGTGTGACGCCCGTGATGAACTCTGGTGGCTCCAGGCAGATGCCCATCTCGTCCCGGTCGTCCTGCCCGGCGACGGACGTGCCGTGCACCCCTGACCCCACCTGCGCCCGCAGGATCGTTCCCCGCTCCGCGATCCGGCGCGCTTCCTCGGACGCGTGAGGGTGCGCAAAGCCCGGGGGTAGAGAGTGTCGCCCGGGAGAGCTGAGTGGATAAGGACCGGCCGGCGGAAGTTGTCAGTCCGCCACCACTGCCACGCAGGTGCGCGATCGGTCGCCATCCGTCTCCGTTCGACTAAGGGCGATCGCATGCCGGCGTCTTCCCGGCCAGCGCATCCACTTCGCGATGAGGCATGCCTCTGATGGGCTTAGGAGTAGTGGGCTCGCTCTTTGACGGGCACGGCTTATCCGTCGTGCCCTCGGATTGTGACGTGCTGCACTACCCAGCACTGCTGTCGGTAAGCCTTTCGATGTCGCGCAACTGCGCCTGGAGCCAGTTGCCGACATCGTTGTGCCGGACGACCTCGGCAGCCCCGGTCAGGCGCCGCCGCCGCTCCTCGACCGGCATGGTGAGGGCGCGGTGCAGCGCGTCGGCCTGCTGCTGGATGTCGAACGGGTAGAGCGTCACGGCGTAGTGCCCGAGCTCCTGGTGGGCTCCGGTGTTCTCCGACAGCAGCAGGACGCCGTTGCGGGTATTGACCAGCACCGCTTCCTTGGCCACCAGGTTCATGCCGTCATTCACGGCGTTCACCATGAGCGCGTCGCACACGCTGTAGGCCGCGAATGCCAGGGGCAGGTCGTTCTCCAGGCGCAGCTCGATCGGCTGCCAGCCGGGTAGCGCGTGCCGAGCATTGATCTCCGCGACCGTGCCACCGATGTCGTGGATGTATCCGAGGTACTCCGGCACGTCCTGCCGGCTGGGTTGCAGCATGGCGAAGAACGTCACGCGGCCACGCAGCTCGGGGTGGTCGTTGAGCATCACGTCGAAGGCCCGGAAGCCCCGGGCGATGTTCTTGGACGGGTCGGTGCGGTCCACGCGGAGAACCAGCTGCCGCTCGTCGCCCAGGAACCGCTCGGTCAAGGCGCGGACGTTGTCCTGCACCTCGGCGGCCTGCATGCTCTCCACGATGCTGTCGACGTCCACCGAGATGGGGTACCAGCGGGCGTGGACGTGCCGGCCGTCGATCTGGACGGTCATGTCCTCGAGATCGATACTCAGATCCAGCAGTTCCTGGCAGCACATCAGGAAATTACGGGCGAAACCTTCGGTGTGGAAGGCCACGACGTCATTGCCCAGCATTCCGGCCATGATCTGCTCCCGCATTTCGGGGCTCAGCACGTGCCATGCCCCCGGATCGGGCCACGGAATGTGGGTGAAGTGGGTGATCACGACGTCGGGACAGGCCGCTCGCACCCGGTCGGCCACTAGATAGAAGTGGTAGTCGTGCAGCATGACCAGCGTCGGACGGCCGAACTGCTTCACCTGATCGATCACGGCCTCGGCGAAAACCTCGTTCACGACGACATAGCCGTCGTCGAAGGCCCTGCGCTCGCGGATCGTCAGGTCCGGTTCGGTGGCGAGCCCGTACAGGCTGTGCTGGATGAACCACAGCAGCGGGTTGGCGATGACGGTGTAGAAATCGTCGTGGGCCTGCGGATCGACCTCCACCATGCGCACGGCGATGGTCGGCTGGTCGCTGTCGGCGTCGGTCACCACGTGGGGCGTCGGCTGCAGTGCCAGCGGGGCGGGGCTGCCGTCCTGCTCCCGCATGACCGCCCGGTCCTCGTCGCTGGTGGCGGCGCAGATCCAGACCGCCTGATCGAGGCGTCCGGCCAGCCCGACGAGCGCTGTCACCAGTCCACCGCCGCCACGTGACGCCGTGCGCCCCTCCGGCCCGCCGGAAAAAGACGCCGGGCCGCGGTGGGACAGCAGCACCACAGGCATATCGGGAAGATCTACGGGGATCATCGGGCCCTTTCATGCCTGGCGGCCTCTCCGGCCGCAGTCCACGCGTCCGCAGAGCAATTCGGCCGGAGAACCGGCTGATTCGGCGCCCATTGTGCCCTGTCCCGTCTGGCAAGCTGGCCCGATGTCCGATTTCCCAACCCTCGCCCAGGTGCTCTCGGTGATGGACGGGCGGTATCCACCCAGTTCTGCCGAGAGCTGGGATGCCGTCGGCTTGGTCTGCGGGGAGCCCCAGGCTGTGGTGCGACGGGTGCTGTTCGCCGTCGACCCGGTGCAGGCGGTTGCTGACGAGGCCGTGACGCGCTCCGCCGATCTGCTGATCACCCACCACCCGCTGCTGCTCCGGCCGGTGCACGCCGTGGCCGCGACGACGGCCAAGGGCCGTCTGCTGTCCGGGTTGATCCGGGCCGAAACCGCCCTGTTCGTCGCGCACACCAACGCGGACAGTGCGTCGCCGGGTGTCAGTGACGCCCTGGCGAACCTGCTCGGCTTGCGGGACCTGGTGCCGTTGCAGGCCGGTGCGGTCGATCCGCTCGACAAGCTGGTGACCTTCGTGCCCACCGGCGACGCCGAGCAGGTGATCGACGCCCTGGCGGCAGCGGGCGCCGGGGCGATCGGCAACTACCAGCGGTGCGCCTGGACCGCACCCGGCACCGGCACGTTCCTGCCGGTATCCGGGGCCCGTCCGGCGATCGGGCGGCTGGGCGAGGTGGAGTCGGTGGCCGAGGTCCGGGTGGAGATGGTGCTCCGGCGCGCTCTGCGGGCCGCGGTGGTCCGGACGCTGCGCGAGGCGCACCCCTACGAGGAACCTGCCTTCGATCTGTTCGAGCTCGCGTCGCTTCCCGGGCCGCTGGGGCTCGGGCGTGTCGGCCGGCTGCCGGCCGCCCTGCCGCTGTCGGAGTTCGCGGCGCTCGCCGCGGCCCGGTTACCTCGGACCGCCGCTGCGCTGCGGGTGGCCGGCGACCTCGGCCGAGCGATCTCCACCGTGGCGGTCTGCGGAGGGGCGGGTGACAGCCTGCTGTCGGCGGCCGCGGCGGCCGGCGCCGACGCGTTCCTCACGGCGGATCTGCGCCACCACCCCGCCTCCGAACACCTGGAGTCTGGCGGACCGGCGCTGGTGGACGCCTCCCACTGGGCCACCGAATGGCCATGGCTTTCCCAGGCCGCGACGTTGCTGCAGCAGGATCTGGCCGCGATCGGCACTACGGTGGAGGTCATGGTCTCCTCGATCGTCACCGATCCCTGGACGGCACCCGCGAGCCCTGACGGGCCGGCGGCGTGAAGGCCGATCCGTTCGTCCAGCTGCGCCTGCTCGAGCTGCAGACGCTGGACGCCAACCTCGACCGGCTGGCGCACCGCCGCCGCTCGCTGCCTGAGCTCGCGGAGCTGGAGCGGCTGGATGAGCGGTTGAAGGGGTTACGCAGCGAGATCGTCAACGCCGAGACCGAGGACAGCGACCTCGAGCGGGAACAGAGCAAGATCGAGGGCGATGTCGACGTCGTCCGGTCACGCACGGAACGCGATCGGCAGCGCCTCGACGGGGGCCTGGTCAGCTCGCCGAAGGAGCTGGAGAACCTGCAGTCGGAGGTGGCGTCGCTGGGCCGGCGGCAGGCGGACCTCGAGGAGCAGGTGCTGGAGGTCATGGAGCGGCGGGAAGCGGTCGAGTCCCGGCTCGCCGCACTGCGCGCCGAACGCGACATGCTCGACACCGAGCGCGCCGCCGTGGAGGAGCGCCGGGACGCGGCGTTCTCCGAGATCGATAGTTCGACGACCCGGCAGACCCAGGAACGGGCCGAGATGGCGGCCTCCCTGCCGGCCGATCTGCTCGGCCTCTACGAGAAGATTCGCGCTGACCGCGCCGGCGTGGGAGCCGCGGCGCTGTTGCGCGGCCGGTGCGAAGGGTGCCACCTGTCCGTCGCGGGTCAGGACCTGGCCCACATCCGGGTGGCGCCGGCCGATGACGTGTTGCGCTGTGAGGAGTGCCGCCGCATTTTGGTCCGGACGGCGGAGTCGGGGCTCTGAGTGCACTGAGCGGTCGGGCGTCGGAAGCGGGTGCGGCAACCGGAGGCGGCGCCCGGCTGGTGCTGGAGGCCGACGGAGGCTCGCGCGGCAATCCGGGGCCGGCCGGCTACGGAGCGGTGCTGAAGGACGCGGACACCGGCGAGGTGGTGGCCGAGGTGGCCGCCGGTATCGGGCGGGCCACGAACAACGTCGCGGAGTACCGCGGCCTGATCGCCGGCCTGCAGGCCGCAGCCGAGCTGTCGCCGGTGTCCGTCGAGGTCCGCATGGACTCCAAGCTCGTGATCGAGCAGATGGCCGGACGCTGGCAGGTGAAGCATCCGGACATGCGCGAGCTGCGGCGGACGGCAGCCGAGGCCGTCCAGCGATTGACCGACGTGCGGTTTCGGCACATCCCGCGGGCCCAGAACGCACATGCCGACCGCCTCGCGAACGAGGCCATGGACGCCGCTGCCCGGGGTCAGGTGTGGCAGGCGTCCCCGCCGCGGGTCAGCGTCACGCCCGCCGAGGCCACCGAGGCGACCGACCCCGCTGAGCTGGCTGACCCGGACGAGCCGGATGACCCGGCGGAGTCAGCGGGGCCCATGGCGCCCGGTGCGGTCCGCTCGGTGGCCATCGCGCAGCCCGGCTGGTCGGCGCCGTCGTCGGCTCCCTGCAGCATGCTGCTGCTACGGCACGGCCAGACCGCGTTGTCGGTGCAGAAGCGATTCAGCGGCACGGGGGACCCGCCGCTCACCGATGTGGGCAGAGCGCAGGCATGGGCGGCCGCCGCCCGGCTGGCGTCCTACCCCGACGTGGCTGCCGTGCTGAGCTCGCCTCGCACCCGTGCCCGGGACACCGCCACGCTGGTGGCGTCCGCCCTCAGCCTCGAGGTGCAGGTGGACGACGACCTGCGGGAGACCGACTTCGGCGCCTGGGAGGGTCATACGTTCGCTGAGGTGAGTGAGCGTTGGCCCGCGGAGCTGGCAGCGTGGCTGGCCGATCCCGAGGTGGCGCCGCCCGGCGGGGAAAGCTTCGCGGCCACGGCATCCCGCATCCGGCGCGCCCGGGACAGGATGCTGACCGCGCAGCCGGGACGAACGGTGGTGGTCGTCGCGCACGTCACGCCGATCAAGTCCCTGGTGCGGCTGGCGCTACAGGCGCCGCCGTCCGCGCTCTATCGGCTGCACCTCGACCCGGCCAGCCTGTCCCGGGTGGACTGGTACGCCGACGGACCTGCGGTGGTGCGCCTGCTGAACGACACGTCACACATCGGTCAGCACAGCAGCGGTTGATCCGGCGGCGCCCTAGCGGACGCCGATCAGATCCTTCAGATCCTTCGGCCGGGCGGGCAGGCCGGTCGACCGGCGAGCGACCATCCACAGCGCCGGCCCAGCGATGACCAGGGCGACCAGAATGTAGCCGAGCGTCACCGTCTCGACGCCGATCAACTTCAGACCGGACGCCAGCAGCACCAGCACCAAGGCGCGGCGAACGAGCCCGCTGGGCGCGACCGAAGAGATCCGAGCACCGACGTAGACGCCCGGAATGGCGCCGACGAGCAGGGATGTGGTGAGCCCCAGCTGGAAGTCACCCATCAGCAGGTGACCGATGGACGCGGCGGCGACGAGCGGGACAGCCTGCACCAGGTCCGTACCGACCAGCTGACCTGCCCGCAACGTCGGATACAGCACCATGAGCGCGACGATGATCAGTGAGCCGGAGCCCACGGAGGTCATGCCGACGACGATGCCGCCGGCGACCCCGACGAGGATGGTGGGAATCGGCCGTACCTTGATCGGGCCCGGCTTGATGGGCGAGCCACCTGCCTGGATCAGAGCCCGGTCATGCGTCCAGTGCTTGAGCGCCACGAACGACTTGGCGACGATGGAGGACGCCGCGACGATGAGAGCGATGCCCAGCGCCACCTTGATCCGGTTCTGCATCACCTCGCCGTCGCCCAGTGCCTTGAGGATCAGCACGCCGACGAACGCGCTCGGCACCGATCCGATGACGAGCCACTTCACCAGTTCCTTGTTGACCGTGCCGCGGCGCATGTGGACCGCGCTGCCGACCGGCTTCATGATCATGCTGGCCACGAGATCGCTGGAAACGGCCGCCAGCGGCTGCACGTTGAAGAACAGCACCAGGATGGGCGTCATGAGGGCGCCGCCGCCCATGCCGGTCAGGCCGACGGTGAACCCGACGATCAGCCCAGCGATGGCGATGTAGAGGTCGAATTCCACGGGCCGTCCCAGCTCTCGAGCGGTACGGCGGAGCAATCCCCCGTAACTTAATAGGAATCGTACTGTCCGCCATGGGCCCCCAGCGGCCGTTCGCGGCAATCCGCTCCGATTGTGACGAACGTCTAACGGTGCCGGTCGAACCGGCGTGCCGACATGCCAACGGCCGGTCGGGGGATCCGACCGGCCGTTGGCACGGCCCGCGAATCGGGCTGGTGGACTACAGGGGCGAACCCCGCGGAACGCCGAGGCGTACAACCCGGTGCCGTTCAGCGTCGACCGCCCGGCCTCGTTGCCGATCGTGGGACCGTTGATCGTCTTGCGGCTGGACAGGAACGTGTGATGACCACCGGAGTCGACCCCCACGAACATGCCGACGTGATCGATGTCGGTGCCGTCGTCGTCGGAGGCGTCGAAGAAGACCAGGTCGCCGGCACTCAGCTTGCCGAAGCGAATGACTTGGCGGCCGGTGTTCGGGATGGTGACCACGCCTGGCGCGGAGTCGAACTGCTGCACCGCGCGGGGCGGGATGATGGTGCCGGTGGAATCCAGCGACATCGGAATACCACTGCGGTAGCCCCAGATCATCCGCATGAAGCCTGAGCAGTCGAGGCTGCCGTACTGGCGCTCCTCGTTGACGTCCACCGTCGAGCCGTACGTCCAGTCGAGACCGAGGTAGTCGTTGAAGTGCGAGCCCTCTTCACGACTTCCGTCGATCATCTGGCCGTAGTTGGCGTCGTGGGGGATCCGCTTGCCGGAGGCATCGAGGATGGTGGGTGCACCCTCGATGGGATGGCACGCTGGGACGATGCCGACCCGCCGCTCGCTTCGCATCACTCCTCCCGTGCAGCCGCCGCTGGACGTCGGCTTTGCGGCCCTGCGGGCGGAGCTCGGCACCCCCGGCGCATTTCCGGAGCCGGTGCTGACAGAAGCCGCAGCGGCCGCTGAGGCGGCATCAGCCGCCCGGCCGCCGTCCGAGGACGCCACCGCGCTCGAGCTGGTGACCATCGATCCACCCGGCTCCCGGGACCTGGACCAGGCACTGCACATCGCGGCCGCTCCCGACGGCGGATGGCGGGTGTCGTACGCGATTGCCGACGTCGCGGCTTTCGTCACCCCCGGTGGAGCGTTGGACGCCGAGGCGCACGCGCGCGGCGAGACGCTATACATGCCGGACCTGCGCATTCCTCTTCATCCGCCGGTGCTGAGTGAAGGGGCGGCGAGCCTGCTGCCGGGGCAGGAGCGTCCGGCCCTTCTCTGGACTATCGACGTCGCCGCGGACGGCACCCCTCTCAGCACCGACGTCCGGCGGGCGACGGTCCGCAGTCGCCGGCAGTTGGACTACCTGCAGGCGCAGCACGGGATCGACGACGGCAACGGCCCCGAGCCGCTCCGGCTGCTCCGCGAGGTCGGGTCCGCGCTCGTCGCCGCGGAGGCGGCACGCGGCGGGGTGGACCTCGACCTGCCGGACCAGGAAGTCGTCGCCGGCCCGGGCGGACAGTGGGAGCTGCATTACCGGGCTTCACTGCCGGTGGAGACCTGGAACGCACAGATCTCGCTGCTGACCGGGATGGCGGCGGCTCGGCTGATGCTGGCGGGCGGTACAGGCATCCTGCGGACCCTGCCGGCGCCGGATGGCCGGACAGTGTCCGCGTTGCGCCGCAGCGTCACGGCGCTGGGCATGCCTTGGTCCGAGGAGGTGCCCTATCCGGAGTTCCTGGGCTCCCTGCGCGGCGCCGTCCCGCTGGAGGCTGCGGTGCTGGAGCTCTCCACCCGGGTGCTTCGCGGAGCCGGGTATGTGGCGTTCGACGGGGAACCGCCGGCGAACTCGGTGCACGGTGCGGTCGCCGCTCCGTACGCGCATGTCACAGCGCCGTTGCGCCGGCTCGTCGACCGATATGCGGGGGAGACGTGTCTGGCGCTGTGTGCCGGTCGGCCAGTGCCCGAGTGGGTTCGCGCGGCACTGCCGCGACTGCCGGAGGAGATGGCTACGGCGAACCGCAGGGCGCACGCCGTGGATCGGGAGGTCGTGAATCTGGTGGAGGCGTGCCTACTCGCCGGCCGGGTGGGCGAGACGTTCGCGGGCGTGATCGTCGAGTCCGGCAAGCAGGGAGGCGAGGTGCAGGTGGCCGAGCCGGCCGTCCGGGGCCGCGTGCTGGGGACCGACCTGCCCGTTGGAGTCGCCGTGCCCGTCCGGCTGGTCGAGGCGGATCCGGCCAAGCGCAGTGTCACGTTCGCGCTGGCCTCGGCGCACGGGGCCTGATCGAGGCTGCGGCCGTTAAGCTCTTGTCCACGGCGGACGAGCCGGCCGGGCGGCCGCGTCAGCGGGAGATCGCTGCCGAGGAACGTCCGGGCTCCACAGGGCGAGGTGGTGGGTAACGCCCACCCGGGGTGACCCGCGGGACAGTGCCACAGAGAGAAGACCGCCGGCAGACGTGAACGCGCCTGCCGGTAAGGGTGAAAGGGTGCGGTAAGAGCGCACCAGCGCCCCGGGTGACCGGGGCGGCTAGGTAAACCCCACCCGGAGCAAGGCCAAGAGGTGGGCCGCGAGGCCCGCTGCGCAGGCGTTCGAGGGCTGCCCGCCCGAGCCTGCGGGTAGGCCGCTGGAGGCTGCCGGCAACGGCAGTCCTAGATGGATGGTCGCCGGCCGGAGCAGTGCCGCAAGGCGCTCCGGCTCACAGAACCCGGCGTACAGGCCG
>JALYNC010000014.1 GCA_030773415.1 Actinomycetota bacterium | reverse complement strand
CGCATCTCTGGGCGCCTACGGCACATCACCGGGGTCATGGCCCTTCGCCGTCGCCATCCTCGCGCTCGTAGCGCTCACCGTCGGCGGCGCGGCCGCCGCTCATCGATACCGCCGCAGCAGTGAGCGGGCCTCCGGCCGGAACGGACAGCCCTGACAGGAGACGCCGCTCAAGGGCGATCGCGTCGGCGGCCACGCCGTTGTGCGTGTCGGTGGCGAACAGTGCAAGGCAGAAAATCTCCCGGGAGGCCGCTGGCCGCGGCGTAGGCAAAAGCATGGCTGGTCCTTGTGCATGCGGTCCCGACGCGTCGTCGCTCGGTCGGCTACACGCGGTTCCGGCAGATTTCTGCAACCGATCGGAAGTCGCAGCGCGCCCCCGCGGGTTCCCACGTCGTCACCGCGCCGGCGGTCCGTCCGGCAAGAGCAGAGGAGCTCGTGTCATGCGTGGCCTGTCGAACCCGTCTGCGAGGCAACAGGGCGGGGAGTGCCTCCGACCGCCGCACACCGGCGGCCACAGGTGACTGAGCGTCCGATCGGCGATTACGGCTTGTTGTCGGATTCTCGTTCAGCGGCACTAGTGAGCTCGGAGGGGTCCGTCGACTGGCTGTGCTTCCCGCGGTTCGACAGCCCTGCCGTGTTCGGCCGTCTGCTCGGTGAGCAGGCGGGGCATTGGGCCATCCGCCCGGTGGGGGAGGCGAGCTGTTCGCGACGGTACGTGGAGCGGACTCTGGTGCTGGAGAGCACCTACCGCACGAGCGACGGGGTCGTGACGGTGACGGACGCGCTCGCGGTGGGCGCCGGTGATCGTGGCCATGATCTGGGCGCGAGCGCACCCGGGGTGCTGTTGCGCCAGGTCACCTGTACGGACGGCGCTGTGGATGTCGACGTGGAGTTCGCCCCCCGGCCGGAGTACGGGTTGGTCCATCCGCTGTTGCGGGAGGTCTCCGGCGGGTTGCTGGCGCGCGGCGGTGCAGACGAGCTGGCCTTGTCCAGCCCGGTGCCTTTCGAGATCGACGGTGCGACCGCGCGAGCGAGGGTGAGGATGTCGGCCGGTGACACGGTGGGTTTCGCCCTTCACCACCAGCTGAGCTGGCAGGGGCTGCCGACACTGTGGAGCCAGGCCGAGCTCGCGAGCCGGTTGGCCGATACGACGCGCGCCTGGGAGAGCTGGTCGAAGTTGCACCAGAGTTACCGAGAACCGTGGCAGGAGCTGGTCGACGTCAGCGGCCGCGTGTTGCAGGGCCTGACCTTTTACCCGACGGGCGCGTTGGTCGCCGCGCCGACCACGTCACTGCCGGAGTCGGTCGGAGGTACACGTAACTGGGACTACCGCTTCACCTGGATCCGCGACGCGAGCATGACATTGCAGGCGCTGTGGGTCGCGGCCTGTCCGGACGAGGCGAGCAAGTTCTTCGCCTTCCTGGCCGCCGCGGCGGCCAGCCAGCTGCAGCGTGGTGATGACCTGCAGATCATGTTCGGGGTCGGTGGGGAGCGCGACCTGTCCGAGCGGGAACTGCCCCACCTGCCGGGTTGGCGCTGCAGCGCTCCGGTCCGGGTCGGGAACGGGGCTTGGAATCAGCGCCAGCTCGACGTGTATGGCGAACTGCTGGACGCCGCCGCGCGGCTGCTGGAACTGCTGGGTGACCTCGACAGTGACACCCGTCGGATCCTGGTCGATGCCGCCGATGCCGCCGCTGCCCGGTGGCGCGAGACCGACCAAGGCATCTGGGAGGTGCGCGGCGACCCCCAGCACTTCCTGTACTCCAAGCTCATGTGCTGGGTCGCCGTTGATCGAGCGATCGCCCTGGCCGACGTCTTGCACGCCGGCGACCGGGTGGAGTACTGGCAGCAGACCCGTGAGCAGATCGCCGCGGCGATCCACCGCGACGGCTGGAACGAACGGGTAGGCGCCTTCACCCAGGCATTCGGCTCCGCCGAGCTGGACGCCTCAGCGCTGATGCTGGCGATCGTCGGCTTCCTGCCCGGCGACGACCCGAAGATGCTCGCGACGATCGACGCAATCGAGCAGCAGCTCCCCGACGACCGCGGCCTGGTCTACCGCTATCGGAGCCACGACGGTCTCCCCGGGGAGGAAGGCACGTTCCTGCTGTGCACGTTCTGGCTCGCCCACGCCCTCGCACTCGCGGGGCTTGGCACGCGGGCCCGGCTCGTGTTCGAGCGGGCGGCCGCGTTCGTCAGCGACCTGGGCCTGCTCGCGGAGGAAGTGAGTCCCGACAGCGACGAGCTGCTGGGCAACTTCCCGCAGGCGTTCAGTCACATCGGGCTGGTCAACGCGGCGTGGGCGATCAGCGAGGCGGAGAACCCCCAGACGCCCGACCCGAAGCCGCTCAGCCCCGCGGCCCCGGGCAGGGACAGCAGCACCGCTGACAGCCAAGGACGGTGACATGCTCGACGGGCGTGTTCAGGTGATCACCGCTGCCTGCGGCGACATGGGCGACGGCATACGCCCCAGGCGCATCCGGAAGGGGCTGCGTTGAGCCCGGCCGTCGCGGTCGCGGACATTCCGACGGTCAGCGTGCGACAGATGCGCGAGGTCGACCGGATCATGGTCGAGGACCTCGGCATCCAGTTGCTGCAGATGATGGAGAACGCCGGGCGTGCGCTCGCGGGCCGGGCGCGGGTGATGCTCGGCGGCGACACGGCCGGCCGGCGGGTGACGGTTCTCGCGGGCTCCGGGGGCAATGGTGGCGGGGGCATGGTCGCCGGCCGCCGCCTCGCCCTCTGGGGCGCGGATGTGACCGTCGTCTTGGCCCAGCCAGCGGAGTCGATGACGGGTGTCCCTGCTCAGCAGCTGGCCATCCTCGAGCGGATAGGCGTGCCGGTGCATGGCCCAGGGTCGCAGCTGCCGGCCGCCGACCTGCTCCTCGATGCCTTGATCGGGTACAGCCTCACAGACGCCCCCCGGCCGCCGGGGTCCTCCCTGATTCGCGCCGCCAACGGCGCCGACACGCCGATCCTCGCCCTGGACATCCCCTCTGGTCTGGACGGCGACCGCGGACCCCCCTACGACCCCTGCATCATGGCCGCTGCGACTCTGATCCTGGCCCTACCGAAGACAGGGCTGCTGCAACCCTACGCGGAGACGCATGTAGGGGAGCTGTACCTGGCCGACATATCGGTGCCCCCGTCGGTCTACAACGACATGGGGCTGCGCGTCGGCGACATCTTCGGCCGGGACGACGTCGTGGCCCTGCGGTGACGCCCGTATCAGCAGCCCGGACCGTTGCCACGCCCACTGCAGGAGCCGCAAGCGGTCCCGGCACGGCGCCAGTGAGACACATTCCCCGACGCACGAGCAGGAGGAGCGACATGCTGTTGAAGGGCCGAAAGGCGATCGTCACCGGCGCCTCGAGCGGTATCGGCAAGGCCACCGCCCAGCGACTGGGCCGGGAGGGCGCGAGTGTCTGCGTGAACTACTACTCCGACAAGGAGGCGGACGCAGCCCAGGAGGTCGTCCGGGACATCACCCAGCCAGGGGACGTCAGTGCCATCGCGGTCCAGGCAGATGTCGGCAGTGAGGACGACGTCCGCCGGATGGTGCACGAGACGGTGGAGGCGTTCGGCGGCGTCGATCTGCTGGTCAACAACGCCGGGATCGAGAAACAGGTCCCCCTTCTCGAGACGTCGCTGGACGGTTGGGAGTCGACCCTTCGGACCAATCTCACCGGACCCTTCCTCTGCATTCGCGAGGTGGGCAAGCAGATGGTGGCAGGGGGTGGTGGCGTCGTGGTGAACATGTCCAGCGTGCACGAGTTCATCCCCTGGCCGGAGTTTGCGCCGTACTGCGCCACCAAGGGCGGCCTCAAGCTGCTCATGCAGACCGCCGCTCGCGAGCTCGCCGGAAAGGGAATCCGGCTGGTGAACATCGCTCCTGGGGCGATCGTGACCCCGATTAACAAGTTCGTGTTGGACGACCCCCAGGCCAGGCACGCAGTGGAGGAGGAGATCCCTCTCGGGTACATGGGAAATCCCGAAGACGTCGCGGCAGCAGTGGTGTGGGCGGCCAGCGCAGAAGCCAGCTACGTCACCGGGACGACGATCGTGGTCGACGGAGGCATGTCGCTGTACCCCAAATTCGTCTGAACCGCCTGCACGTTCGAACCGCCGACAACCCGAACCTAGCGTCGCCCTGCCATGGGGATGCGTCACTCGTAGATGGGAGCGCTCAGTGGATGAGCGCTTCGATGTGATCGTGATGGGCATGGGACCGGGAGGCGAGGTGGCCGCCAGCCGGTTGCTCGCCGCGGGCTGACGCGTGGCTGCGGTGCGGGGCGATGTGGACCGGCCCGCCGGTGTGGGCGGCGCGGAGCTGGACTGGCCCGACATCCGCGACTAGCTGATCCGCAACCTCGACGACGGCAACAAGGTCACCGGCTATCAGGAGCAGGGGGCGACCGTGGTGAAGGGGGTGCCGCGAAAGCACTTGCGCAATGAGACCGGCGGCGGTCCGCTGGCCAGGGACGCCAGCATCAGCGTCGGCTTCCGCCACGGCCGCATCATCGACGATGGGGACCGCGCGCAGTCCCGCCGCTGGCCAGAACTCCGGCAGGCCCGCCGTGCTCGCGGCGTGTCGGCCGTACGCCAGGCAGAGCGGCGAGATCGCCACGGTGTCGGTCAGCTCATCGACGTCAATGGGTTCAGGGGCACGGTGTCGCGCCCGCGAGGCAGCCGTCGATCTTGGCTGCGCGAGGTTCCACTCCACGAGTTCTTCATCGGCAGTTTGGGTGTGGGTCTTGACCGTGGCAGCCGCGGTTCCACCGCGATTCCCGGCACCGCGCGGGGGATCCCACGCGCCAGTCCCGTCCGCGGCGCGGTCACGATGGCCGCGCTGCCGGACCGCCGTGACGCACGCCGCGAATTCCCGGAACGATTTCCGCCGCGGTCAGCGGTGGCGTTGACCGTGCCGGGAGCAGTGCACGGTGGTACTTGCCACTCCACAAGTGTGGTGGTCGGGTGTCCGCTGTACCGGCACGTACCAGCGACGCCCACTTCACCCTTCACAGTGGTCATGCAACACTCGCGTAGGCGTTCCGACCTGCGCTCAGCGCTGATCCGCCGTGACCCTCC
>JALYNC010000013.1 GCA_030773415.1 Actinomycetota bacterium | reverse complement strand
GCACCGGGTTGCCCCGGGGCGCCGGCGGAGAGTGATCGCTAGCTGTTCGGCTACCGCAGAGTCGGCGCCTTGTACACGGCGGTGGGACCGGCCAGCTGCGCGGTCGCTCCCGGCAGCGGCCGCAGGTTGGTGGCACCGGCGCCGCCCGTCGCCGAACCGCCCATGCGGGTGAAGTTGCGGTGCCCGGCGCTGCTGATCGTCGTGTGGTAGATCGCACCGTTGGGGCTCTGGGCATACACGACAGCGGAGCGCCGGTCCGCGCTGATCGCGAGGCCGACGTTGCCCTCGATCACTCCGGGCACCTCGCCGTCCACGAAACCCTCACCGAAGTAGTGCTCGTAGGTGAGCGTGTCGTCGGGGTTGGCGCAGGCGAAGAAGCCGGCCTCCTCCTCGGCGTACACGGCGGGCCGCGACTTGCACGACAGGCCGATCGGCTCCCACCAGGTGGACACCGTCCTGACCCAGACGTTGCCGCCGGCCTGGTTGGCCCCACCCTCGACCCACCAGCTCACGAAACCGGAGGAGTCGACCACCACCGCGGGGTCGCTCTCCAGGACGCCGCCGGCACTACGCCAGTTCGTCACGAAGGGCGCCGACAACGGTGCTGAGCCGAAGTGCAGCGAGTCGTCGGCCGTGCTGCGGCAGGCGACGTGCAGCGTCGACTCGCTGACGGCGATGGAGGGGTTGCCGCAGACGCCGTGGTTGGACAGTCGCCGCCAGCCCGTGTTCAAGGTGCGCATGTACAGCAGGTTGTTCGGGCTCAGGGCCGCCAGGTAGACCACGCCATTGGACGCGGTGACCACCGACGGCGCCCCGGAAATCTGACCGCCCAGGTTCGTCCACGACGGGTCCGTGGACCGGCGGATCCAGGCGTGCCCGTCCGTTCCCGCGACCGCCACCACCGTGATGTCGGCGGCTGCCGCCACCGGGGCGGTGGCCACGATGCCAGCACCGGCCATCAGTCCGGCCGCCGCGACTACCCCGCCTCGCCGAAGAACTTTCATGTCAGTTCCGACCCCTTTGTCCGTGCCGCTGACTTCGGATCGTGACAGGCTAGTAGCGCAGCGTAGAAAGGTCCAGGATCTTGTCGGACACGAATCTTGGGTCCGCCCGAGGGGCGCGACCGTTGGACGGCCGGCGTACCCGTGTGACGCACCCCTCAGTTGCGGGCATGCCGCCCCCGTTTCTGCTGGTTAGCATTGGTACGTCGCGCTCCGGCAGTGGAGCGCGACGTAGAGACGCATCCGTCAACGAAGACGGGGCTCCAACTGGCCTCGTCGTGCGGAGGTCGTGTGCCGAAGGCACCGGCGGGGACGCTGTACCGCGGTGGAACGGGCATGTGGTCGTGGGTGGCCCACCGCGTCACCGGCGTGCTGGTCTTCTTCTTCCTGTTCGCCCACGTGATGGACACCGCCCTGGTGCGGGTCTCACCGAACAGCTACGACCGCATCGTGGAGACCTACAAGAACCCCGTGGTGAACGTGATGGAGGTCGGCTTGTTCGGCGCGGTGCTCTTCCACGCGCTGAACGGCCTGCGCATCATGCTGGTGGACTTTTGGGAGAAGGGCCCGCGCTACCAGCGCCCGATGCTGCAGGCCACCGTGGTGATCTGGCTGGGGCTGATGATCCCTTCGACATACTTCATGATGCGGACCACCTTCCTCCACTTGTTCGGGGACGTGTAGATGTCCGCCCCGGTGACCGGCCCGTACGAGCCGATCGAGCAACCCCGCACCCGCACGGCTCGGCCGAGCGCCCGGGCCCGCACCAACTTCGAGCTGTACGCCTGGGTCTTCATGCGGATCTCCGGACTGGTGCTGGTCGTGCTCGTCCTCGGTCACCTGTTGATCATGACGGTTCTCGACGGCGGCGTGCACCGGATCAACTTCGGCTTCGTCGCCGGCCGGTGGGCGTCGCCCTTCTGGCGGACGTGGGACCTGCTCCAGCTCTGGCTCGCGCAGCTGCACGGCACCAACGGCCTGCGGGTCATCATCAACGACTACGCCGAGCGCGACATCACCCGTTTCTGGCTCAAAACCGTGCTCTACGCGGCGTCCGTTCTCGTCATGACGCTGGGCACTCTCGTCATCTTCACCTTCGACCCGGACATCTCATGATCTCGCAAAGCTTTATTTCAGGGCACGGTCGGCTGCCAGCTGGGTGGCGATCTCGATGACCGTCGGCTCCGAGCCGGTGTCGCTGCCGCCGTACCGCCCCATCGCCGAGCGGCTGCCGGTCCACCGATTCGACACCGTCATCGTCGGCGCGGGCGGGGCGGGGCTGCGCGCGGCACTGGAAGCTGGCAAGGGCTCCGGGCGTGCCGCCGTGCTCACCAAGCTCTATCCGACGCGCTCGCACACCGGCGCGGCGCAGGGCGGCATGTGCGCGGCGCTGGCGAACGTCGAAGAGGACAACTGGGAGTGGCACACCTTCGACACGGTCAAGGGCGGTGACTACCTGGTCGACCAGGACGCCGCGGAGATCATGTGCCGCGAGGCGATCGACGCCGTTCTCGACCTGGAGAAGATGGGCCTGCCGTTCAGCCGCACTCCGGACGGGCGTATCGACCAACGGCGGTTCGGCGGTCACACGTCCGAGCACGGCAAGGCGCCGGTCCGCCGGTCCTGTTACGCCGCCGACCGCACCGGCCACATGATTCTGCAGACGCTCTACCAGCAGTGCGTCAAGCACGAGATCGAGTTCTTCAACGAGTTCTACGTGCTGGACCTGATTCTGGTTGATACCGCTGAGGGCCCGGCGGCCGGCGGCGTGGTAGCGTACGAGCTTGCCACGGGCGAGATTCATATCTTCCGCGCGAAGAGCGTCATCTTCGCCACCGGCGGGTTCGGAAAGGTATACAAGGTCAGCAGCAATGCCCACACGCTGACCGGGGACGGGCCGGCCATCGCCTGGCGCCGTGGCCTGCCGCTCGAGGACATGGAGTTCTTCCAGTTCCATCCGACCGGCATCGCCAAGATGGGAATTCTGCTCACCGAGGGTGCGCGGGGCGAGGGCGGCATCCTGCGCAACAAGGACGGTGAGCGCTTCATGGAGCGCTATGCGCCGACCATCAAGGACCTCGCTCCCCGCGACATGGTCTCGCGGGCGATCTTCTCGGAGATCCGCGAGGGTCGCGGCATGGGTCCGGACGGGGACCAGGTGGTGCTCGATCTCACCCACATCCCGCCGGAGACGCTCGACGCCAAGCTGCCAGACATCACCGAATTTGCCCGCACGTACCTCGGTGTGGAGCCCTACAACGAGCCGATCCCGATCCAGCCGACGGCGCACTACGCGATGGGCGGCATTCCGACGAACATTCACGCCGAGGTGCTGCTGGACAACACCCGCAAGGTCGCCGGCTTGTACGCCGCCGGCGAGACGGCATGCGTCTCGGTGCACGGGGCCAACCGGCTCGGCACGAATTCATTGCTGGACCTCAATGTGATGGGACGCCGCGCCGGGCGCCGGGCAGCGGAGTACGCAGCGGGCGTCGAGTTCCTGCCGGTCGAGGAGGACGCTGCCACCCCCACCATCGAGATGCTGGAGCGGATGCGCTCGCGCACCAGCGGGGAGCGCGTCGCCTCCATCCGCCGCGACCTGCAGGACACGATGGACGTCAACGCCAGTGTCTACCGGACCGAGACGTCACTGAAGCAGGCGCGGGTGGACATCCAGGCGCTGCGCGACCGCTACGCCGAGGTAGTGGTGACCGACAAGGGACGCAGGTTCAACACCGACCTGCTCGAGGCGATCGAGCTCGGCTTCCTGCTGGACCTCGCCGAGGTGATGGTGGTCAGCGGCTCGGCCCGCCAGGAGAGCCGTGGCGCGCACTACCGCGAGGACTACCCGACCCGTGACGACGTGAATTTCCTGCGCCACACCATGGCGTACAACGAGGACGGCGACATCCGTCTCGACTACAAGCCCGTGGTGATGACGCGCTACGTGCCGATGGAGCGCAAGTACTGATGGACGTCACCCTCAAGATCCGGCGCTACAACCCGGAGTTCGACAACGAGCCGCACTGGGAGTCGTACGCCCTCGAGGTGCAGCCCACCGACCGGCTGCTGGACGCGCTGCACACCATCAAGTGGTTCGAGGACGGTTCGCTGACGTTCCGCCGGTCGTGCGCCCACGGCATCTGCGGCTCGGACGCCATGCGGATCAACGGCGTCAACCGGCTCGCCTGCAAGGTGCTCCTCCGCGACCTTGGGGAGACCATCACCGTCGAGGCGATCAAGGGTCTGCCGGTGCTGAAGGATCTCGTCGTCGACATGGAGCCGTTCTTCGAGTCCTACCGTTCGGTGCAGCCGTTCCTGCAGACCACCGGCCACGAGCCGACCCGCGAGCGGCTGCAGAAGCCGAAGGATCGGGAGCGCTACGACGACACCACCAAATGCATCCTGTGCGCGGCATGCACCTCGTCCTGCCCCGTGTTCTGGACGGACGGCGCCTATTTCGGCCCGGCCGCCATCGTCAACGCCCACCGCTTCATCTTCGACAGCCGCGACGAGGCCGCCGAGCAGCGGCTGCAGATCCTCAACGACGCCGAGGGCGTCTGGCGGTGCCGCACCACGTTCAACTGCACCGACGCCTGCCCCCGCGGCATCGAGGTCACCAAGGCGATCCAGGAAGTCAAGCGGGCACTGCTGTTTCGCCGGGTGTAGGGGGGCTCCGCCGCTCCAAGCAGGCTTCCGGGAAGCTTTCCGAGCGCACCTTGGCTGCACCCGTCATGAGCGAACAATCCCAGATCATGCGAGCGTCCTGGAATGGCGCGGTTGTCGCCGAGTCAGCCGAGACCGTCGTCGTCGAGGGCAACCACTACTTTCCGCGCGAGTCGGTGGACGAGCGGTACGTCACCCCGTCCGCGCACACCAGCGTCTGCCCGTGGAAGGGCACGGCCCAGTACCTGAGCCTCGAGGTGGACGGCAAGCGGAACCCCGACGCGGCCTGGTACTACGCCGAGCCCAGCACGGCCGCGGCGCAGATCGCCGGCCGGGTCGCGTTCTGGAAGGGCGTCCAGGTATCCGCCGCTTAGCCCGGCGGCGTCCCGCGCCGGAAAGCAGGTGTGGTGAAGCGCGTCAGGCGGACGCTGGCCGGCGAAAGATCCGGCCAGTCGCCGTCACAGGCGAACTCCGCCAGGGCCGCCGGGGCGAAGTCCGTGCTGAGCCGGTCCAAGACCTGCTGTTCGACGGCCGGCTCAGCGCCGTCGGCCGTCAGTCCGTAGGCCAGTTGATGGACGCCGGGGTTGTGAGCCACCACCAGTACCGCTGACGCCTGGCCGGCCAGCTCCCGCACCGCCTGGAGCAGCAGCTCCGCTGGGGCGGCGTACAGCGCGGGTTCGACCGCCAGCTGTGGTTGGCACGCCCAGCCGCGCTGCACCGCCTGCCACGTCTGCACCGTCCGCACGGCGGCCGAGCAGAGCACCAGGTCAAGCTTCCAGCGCGAGCTCCGCAGCCAGTGCCCCAGCTGTTCGGCCTCGGCGTGGCCTCGATTGGTCAGGGGTCGGTCGGCGTCCGCACCTTCGGGCGGCCACGCGGCCGTGGCATGCCGCAGCAGGCCCAGCGTCCGAACAGGTGCGATCATCGACTACCGGCGGGCTCGACCTCGGGAACCCCGCGCGGCGCCGCCCGCCACATGCGCCAGCCCAGCACCCCGAGCACCGCGGCGATCAACAGGTTGACCACGATCAGCAGGGCGTGGACGACGTAGAACCCCGTCGACCGCCCGTCGTCGGCGGACAGGTTCCGCGCGAAGGCCAGCCAGATGTAGACGTTCCAGGCGGCCACCGCGAGCAGGAACGCGGCGATCCGGCGCGAGACTGTCATGAGGCTCCTTGTCGGCGGCCGAGCGACGAGGCGACTGCGCAACGACCGTGGCGATGCGCAACGCCCCCTCGGCAAATTATCCGTTGTAGCTCCACGGACGCGCGCCCAACCTGCCCCGGGTAGGCCCGCCGCCGTCTAAGCTGCCAGCCCATGCTTCACCTGCCCGCGCCCGGCACCTCGCGCACCCCGCGGCCGAGACGCGTCGGGGCGGTGACCGCCCTGACCGCCGCAATCATGGCGACGACGCTTCTCTTGCCCGGCGTCCCGGCATCGTCCGCGGCCACCGCCAATCGCCAACTGGGCGGGAAGCAACTGGACACCGCCGGAGTGGTGGTGGCCGAGCGCACTCCCGCGCTTCCCGGCAACCTGACGGCCCGCGGCTGGCTGGTGGCGGACCTGGCGACGGGCGATGTGCTCGCAGCCCGGGACCCGCACGGGCGCTACCTGCCGGCGAGCACGGTCAAGGCCCTCACCGCGCTGACGTTGATCCCACGGCTGGACGCCGGGTCGTCGGTCACCGTCAGCAAGCAGGACGTGGCCGTCGACGGCAGCAAGGTCGGGCTGGTTCCGGACCACCCGTACCGGGTTCGCGACCTGTTCACGGCGCTGATGGTGGTCTCCGGCAATGACGCGGCGAATGCGCTGGCGAGCGCCGCCGGAGGTCCGGCCAGGACAGCCGAGCTGATGAACGCAGAGGCGCGGCGGCTGCAGGCCCGCAACACCTTCGTCCGTAACCCCTCCGGTCTCGACGCGCCGGGCCAGGTCACCTCCCCCTACGACCTCGCGCTGATCGCACGCGCGGGCATGCAACTTCCCGCATTCCGTTCCTACGTCTCCGTGCGCCAGAGCCAGATGCCGGCGCCCGGCGGCGCCAGCTTCCAGATCTACAACCACAACAGGCTGCTGCACCGGTATCCGGGCAGCCTGGGCATCAAGAACGGCTACACGAATGCGGCACGCTCGACGTACATCGGGGCGGCCCGGCGGGGCAACCGCACGCTCGTGGTGACCCTGACCCGGGCGGAACGCAGCTGGCCCAGGGAGGCGGCTGCACTGCTCGACTGGGGGTTCGCCGCTGCCGAAGCCGATCCGGTCGGCGAGCTCGTCGAGCCGCTGGCCGCCGATGCGCTTCCCGCCAAAGCTGCGCCGGCCGCCCCTGAACAGAAGGAGGGCGCCGGCCGGCTGGAGGGGACAGCCGCCGGAACGCGCGGCGGAGACGGCGGCGGCTTCCCATGGCTCCGCGTGACCGGTTCGGCCCTGCTCGCGGCCGCCGCGGCCGTGGTGGCCCGCCGTCGCGTGGTGGTCCGGCGCCGGCGCCAGCGCCGCAGGGGCACTCGCGCTGACCCGTCCCGATTCACGGTCGAATGAGCCGGCACGGACCGTTTCCAGCTGTTGTCGTTTGGTGATCGCCGACCCCTGCTATCCGGCGCATTCCTTGTGTAATGTCCGGCTCGGGTGGGCTGTCGCTTCAGACGGTCACCCCGGCACCGTGGCCAGCGGTGCTTTCAGGATCGAACACCATGGGGTAGTCGTGGCACAGGGCACCGTCAAGTGGTTCAACGCCGAGAAGGGTTACGGCTTCATCGCCGTCGACGGCGGTCAGGACGTCTTCGTCCACTACAGCGCCATCCAGTCCGACGGGTACCGCTCGCTGGACGAGGGTCAGCGGGTGGAGTTCGACGTCACTCAGGGACAGAAGGGGCCCCAGGCCGACGCCGTCCGCGTCGTCTGAGACGGCCGCGAGCCGCGTCGCAGCCGACGCACAAACGGGACAACAGAACAGTACGGAACGCCAAAGAACCCGCGGCTCTGCCGCGGGTTCTTTGTATTTCGCTTGCGCCAGACGCTAGTTGTCCAGATCGTCGTCAACGGCGTTCTCGTCGTCATGGCGGCGCCGCAGCAACGTGCGCGCTCCCAGCGCGGCACCGACCGCGCCGGCGACCACCGCGGGCGACACCTTCTTGTGCTCCGTGCCACCGGTCTGCGACGAATCCCCTTCGCTCGGATACGGGTCGACCGCGTCCGTCCCAGTACCCGACGCCGTGCCGCCGGTGCGACCGGCGCGCCTTCTCCCGGCCTTACCGCCGCGACCGCCGGCTGCGTCCACCACGCCCTCCCCCGTCGGGTCGGAGCGGTCCGCACCCTCATATCCGACGCCCGGCTTGCCCGTCAGGGCCGGCATCAGGGGCGTGGGCGCCTTGCCCTGCTTGCCAACGGCCTGCAGGTTGTCGGCGGTGTCGACGTCGGCGAACTCCTCCGGAATGCCCGCCTCGCGCGCGGTCTGCCGGTCAGCCGAGCCCGACGGGGCGATGTCGTCGTCGTACGGGGCGGTCACCGTCCACACGGCGGTGAAAATCAGGAACCGCGACACCAGGTTGATCCAGATCAGCGTACCGACGACCGCGCCCAGCGGACCGTACGTCGGGCTCTCCGCGGTCCGGCCGATGTAGTACGCCCCGACGATCTTCAGGATCTCGAAGCCGACGGCGAAGAACACGGCCCCCTTGAGGACCCGGCGCCACGGAGTGTTGACCTTCGGCAGCCGCGTGAACAGCCACAGGATGACGAGGATGTCGGTGATCGCACCAAGGGTGATGGCGACCGCCTTGGTGACCAGGAACATGCCCGGAACGCCCTCGAGGCCCAGCTGCTCGATGACGAACGACGTGGCGGCGTTACCGACACCCGTGATGGCCACCGAGACCGCGATGGTGGCGCCCAGGCCGATCAGGATGACGATGTCGACGGCCTTGGTAACGAAGAAGTTACCGGCCTTGATGTTCTGGTGCCAGACCGTGCGGATGGCCGTGCGCAGGTTGTCGATCCAGCCGAGACCGGAGTAAAGCAGACCGAGAATTCCGGTGATTCCCGCCGGCCCGGCGCTGTTCTTGATGGTGTCGGTGACGAGCGTGCCGGCTTCGCCTGGCAGCGCCGCGCTGATGTTCTCGATGACCCTGGCCGTCAGCTCGGGGTTGCCCCGCAGCACGAAGCCGAGCACCGAGACGGCGAGCAGCAACAGCGGGAACAGCGACAGGAACGAGAAGTACGTGACCGCGGCCGCCATCTGGTTGCCGGCGTCAGCGGTGTAGCGGGTGCCCGCCTGGACCAGGTGATCGAGCCACGGGAACTTGTCGCGCAGCTGCTGGAACTTTTCTTTCAGTTTCGCCATGGCGCGGGGGTACCCGTTTCCCGGTCCCGGATCACCCCAATGTGACGAATCGTCACATTAGGCGTCCGCGGCTATGCCGGCCCGGTCAGGATGGCGCAGTCAGGACGGCCGGGACCGCGGAACGAAACCGACCCGCTCGCGGACCCGCTCCATCGTGGCGGCCGCCGTCTCCCGGGCCTTGTCGGCGCCCCGCGTCAACACGGCGTCCAGCTCAGTCGGGTCCTCCAGGAGCTCCGCGGTCCGCTGCTGGTACGGGGTGACCAGCTCGACGACCAGTTCCGCGACGTCGTTCTTCAGGTCCCCGTAGCCGCGGCCGGTGTAGGACTGTTCCAGGTCCGCGACGGTGCCGCCGCCCAGCGCGGCGGCGATGTTCAGCAGGTTGGTGACGCCCGGCTTGTCCGGCGATGCCCGCACCTCGGTGCCGGTGTCGGTGACGGCCCGGCGCACCTTCTTACGCAGTGCGGCCGGCGGCTCCAGCAGATTCAGCAGACCGGCGGTTGACGCCGCCGACTTGCTCATCTTCGCGGTCGGCTCCTGCAGGTCAGTGATCTTGCCGGTGTCCTTGACGATGAACAGCTCCGGCACGGCGAACGTCTCGCCGAATCGAGCGTTGAAGCGGCCGGCAAGATCGCGCGTCAGCTCAAGGTGCTGGCGCTGATCCTCCCCGACCGGCACCCCCTGCGGCTGGTACAGCAGGATGTCGGCGGCCTGCAGGATCGGATAGGTGAACAGGCCCACGGTCGCGTTCTGCTGCTTGGCCGCCTTGTCCTTGAACTGCGTCATGCGACTGGCCTCTCCGAAACCGGTCAGGCAACCGAGCACCCACCCCAGCTCGGTGTGCTCGGGTACCTGACTCTGCAGAAACAGGGTGCACCGGGCGGGATCCAGCCCAGCCGCAAGCAGCTGCGCCGCCGCCGCCCTGCTACGCCGGCGCAACAGGGCCGGATCGTGCTCCACGGTGATGGCGTGCAGGTCGACGACGCAGTAGAAGGCGTCGTAGTCGTCCTGCAACGCCACCCACTGCCGGATGGCGCCCAGATAGTTGCCGAGGTGGAACGAGTCCGCCGTCGGCTGGATACCGGACAGGACGCGCAGCGGTGCCCCGCCGGTGACCGGCGCACCGGATGATCCGGCGGCGGGCGCGTCGAGAGGCGGGGTCGCAGACATGTGGTCATTCTGGCGGATCCGCACGACCGGATTTTCGGGGTCCGCCCGTTCCGGAGCGCCGCGGCTTCCTGCTGCCGCAGCGAGACGGCTTTCCTGCTCCCGCAGGGGGACGGCGCTACTGGTCCCGCAGGGCGACCGAGCCGCTCGACATGGCGGCGGGCTCGGCAGCCGGCTGCCCCGCCGGCGGCTCCGCGCCCGCTGTCGCCGTGCTCGACTCGGGTGAACCCTGGTCAGCCGCACCGGAGCCGACGGCTCCGCTGCCCGAAGCCGTTCCCGGCCCCTCGGCCAACTGCTGCGGATCCGCAGCCGGGGTGACCAGCACCCGGGAGACCCGCCGCCCATCCAGCGCGGTCACCCGCACGGTCGCCGCGGGAGCGGTCACCTCATCGCCGGCCAGCGGCACGCGGCCGAGCATGGCCATGACGTACCCGGCGACGGTCTCGTACGGCCCCTCAGGCAGCTCGATACCGGTCGCGTCGGCGAAGTCATCCAGGTTGAGCAGGCCGTCAACCTCGAGTGCCCCCCCGCGCAGGCGGCGGGAGTCGTCCGCCTGGACGTCGTACTCGTCCCGGATGTCGCCGATCAGTTCCTCGATGAGGTCTTCCAGGGTGACGATGCCCGCCGTCCCGCCGTACTCATCGATGATCACGGCGATGTGGTGGCCGGTGTCCCGCATTTCGCCCAGCGTGGGCAGCACCTTCTTGTTCTCCGGAAAACGCGCGATCTCCCTGGTGAGGCCGCCGACGCGGGCCGTCCGCTGGGCGGCGACCGGTCCGTACAGGTCGCGGACATGGACGAAGCCCACCACGTCGTCGTGCGAACCGCGGTAGACCGGGAAGCGCGAATGCGGGGACGCGGCGACCACCTGCTGCGCCTTCGTCACCGGCATCCCGTCCTCCAGGAACGCGACCTCGGTGCGCGGAATCATCACCTCGCGCACCGAGGAGTCCCCCGCCGCGAAGACCTCCTCCATGATTTTCCGCTCATCGCGGGTCAGCGACTCGTGCGCCGAGACGAGGTCACGCAGCTCCTCCTCGGTGATGGCCTCCCGCTGGGCGCGGGGGTCACCGCCCAGCATCCGCACGGCGAGGTCGGTGGACAGCGACAGTAGCCAGATCAGCGGACGCGACAGCGTCGCAATGCGCTCGAGCGGCGGGCCGAGCAACTGCGCGACGCCTTCGGCCCGCTGCAAGCCGATCCGCTTGGGCGCCAGCTCACTGAACACCATCGAGAAGTAGGCAATGATCACCGTGACCACGACGATCGCCACGACGCCGGCGAGCCGCGTGCTGAGCCCGGCATTCTCCAGCAACGGCGACAGCTGATTGGCCAGCGTGGCGGCGCCGAACGCCGCGGACATGAAACCGGCGAGCGTGACGCCGATCTGCACCGCGGCAAGGAATCGGTTGGGGTCCTCGGCCAGCTTGGCGACGCGCTTGCCGCGCTTGCCGCGCTCGCCCATGGCCCGCACCTGGCCCTCGCGCAGGGAAACCAGCGCGATCTCCGCGGCAGCGAAGATCCCGCCGATCAGTATGAAGATCAGAACCAGGCCGATGTTGAGCAGAACCTCCGTCACGTGCGGCGTTCTACCCGTTTCCCGTCGTCACCGTCGGCCGGCGCACAACCAGCCGTGCGGACGTTCACCCCTGCAGCGATGCGATGACGGCGTCCGCGTACTCGGCGGTGCCCACGGCGGTCGGGTCGTTGCGGTCGGCCTTCATGTCGTAGGTGACCTTCTCGCCCTCGGCGATAACTGCTGCCACCGCCTGCTCCAGCCGCTGCGCCGCGTCAACCTCGTCCAGATGGCGCAGCATCAGCATTCCCGAGAGGATCATCGCCGTGGGGTTGACTTTGTTCTGCCCCTTGTACTTCGGTGCGCTGCCGTGCGTCGCCTCGAACAGGGCGGCGTCCTTGCCGATATTCGCGCCGGGCGCCACGCCCAGCCCACCGACCATGCCGGCCGTGAGGTCGGACAGGATGTCGCCGTACAGGTTCGGCATCACCAGCACATCCCAGTCCTCGGGGCGCTGCACCAGACCCATGCAGGTGGCGTCGACCAGGTTCTCCCACGGCTCGATGTCCGGGTAGTCCTTCGCCACCTCGCGGAAAACCGACAGGAACAGCCCGTCGGTGTGCTTCATGATGTTCGACTTCTGAATGCAGTGCACCCGACGGCGGCCGTGGCGCTGGGCGTAGTCGAAGGCGTAGCGGATGATCCGCTCGGCGCCGAACTCCGAGATCGGCTTGATGGACACGCCGGACCCCGGGCGGATCTGCTTGGGCTGCAGACCGTTGAGGAACTCGATCACCTTGCGGGCGTCGTCGGTGTCCTTGGCGTATTCGATGCCGGCGTACAGGTCCTCGGTGTTCTCCCGCACCACCACGAGGTCGACGGCGGGAAACGGCGTGCGCACGCCGGGGTAGATCTTGCACGGACGCAGGCAGGCGTAGAGCTCCAGCTCGAAACGCAGGGCCACGTTGACCGACCGGAAGCCGGTGCCGATCGGTGTGGTAATCGGGCCCTTGATGGCGACCTTGGTCTCGCGGATCGACTCCAGCACCGCCGGAGGCAGCGGCGTGCCAGCGGTCTCCATGATATCGACGCCGGCTTCCTGGCGGTCCCAGTCGAATGAGCTGCCGACGGTTGCCGCGGCCGCCTCCAGCACACGCCGGGTCGCCTCGGTCAGCTCGGGTCCAACACCATCGCCAGGAATGAGGGTCACCCGGTGGGTGGTCATGCGCGCCGTCCTTGGAGTAAGCCACCGGGCGCGGGGTGCCCGGGCAGGTGTGCACCAGTATCGACGGTGTGGTGTATCAGTTCGGGACCGGGATCAGGTAGGCGAGCACCAGCACGGTGAACCCGAGGGCGCCCGTCAGCGCCACGTCCAGCAGCCGGCTGCGCACGACCAGCAGGCCGGCGGCGCGTGGGGACAGCAGCAGGCGCAACGCCGCCGCGCCCAACAGTGCGAGCGCCATGACGTAGGCGCCGGCGCGGAAGTGGTGCAGCTGCACGGTGAGTAGCCCACCTGCAAGCATCAGCAGAATCACCGTGATGGGCCACTGACGGCTGATCTGTCCCCGCAGCACCGGACCGCGCGGGCGCGACCGGCGGGCTGGGGCCGGGGCGCTCAACCGTTCCCCTCGCCCCGGCCGGAGTC
Source organism: Actinomycetota bacterium (assembly GCA_030773415.1). Lineage (GTDB taxonomy): Bacteria > Actinomycetota > Actinomycetes > JALYNC01 > JALYNC01 > JALYNC01. The sequence continues at coordinate 4,818 of JALYNC010000013.1, read as the reverse complement.
GGGGCCCGCTCCGGGCAGATCTGCGCGGCCGCTCGGACCGACGTAGTCCCCGAACGGGCGGATCAGGACGTTGTCGGCCTGCTGTTCCAGCACGTGCGCCACCAGGCCGGGCAGCCGTGCGGCGGCGAGCGTCAGGCCGAATCGGTCCGCCGGTATCCCGAGGCCGGCATAGAGGACGGCGGCGTACAGGTCCGGATTGGCCGGCGGACCGCCGCGGGCGGCCACCTCACTCTCCAGCCGCGAGGCGGCTGCCAGCAGGTCCGCTGCGGCTGGCCGGGCTTTGTTCGCACTGTTGCTGTCGCCGTGGCCGTCACTGTCGCTGTGGCCGTCACCGTCGCTGTCGCCGGACCGGCTCGCCGGATCGGCCAGCCGGACGGCGAGCTCCCGCAGCCGGGTGACCCGGTCGTCCAGCCGCCGTACGTGCCGCGAGCCGAAGCCGGGCAGGACGCCGCCGTCGGCGATCCCAGTGGCACCGGCCTCGCCGGCGGCCACGGAGCTGAGCAGCCGGTGCGCAGCCGCCGCGCCGGATCGGGCCGGCCCGTCGAGGGCGCACAGGCCGGCGAGGACGGACGGGCCCACGCCCGCCGACGAAGCGGCGCACAGCCGGGCCGCGAAGCTCGCGCCGGTGATCCCGGCGTCCGCCAGCAGCACGAGGACCTCCGAGAAGATCCGGATCTCCACCGCCGACGGCTCCCGCGAGGAGAGCACGCCCAGCAGCCGCCCCGCCAGGCCACCGGCTACCGATCCGGAACCAGGGACCGGCCGGCCCAGGGCCGCCGCGAACAGCGCGGGAGTGGCCCCGATCAGCTGCAGGCCCGCGGACTGCGCGGGCGCCGAGCCGGCGCCGGACGCGGTATAGGCAGCCACCAGCGCCCGGAAGTGCGCCAGCGGGTCCGTTCCCGGGGCCGGCCAGCGTCCGGCGGCCTCCGATGCTGCCGCTGCTGCCGCGCCCGCTGCATCCAGGACGGACGCCAGCGAGCGCTCCTCGTCCTCGGAGGGCAGCTCTCCCGCACAGAGCAGGTGCACCACCTGTTCCAGTGACCTTCCTGCTGCCAGGGCAGGCACCGGGTTTCCGCGGTAGTACCAGCGGCCACGCTCGTCCACCATGGTGATCGCGGTACGAGCAACCAGGACGTCGGCGAGCGTGGCGCCTGCGGGCTGTGCACCGCGCATGCCGCTCATCTCAGGCCCCCTTGCCCCCGGTGTGCCGGGCAGTTACCCGGCAGCGAGCCGAAGCCTGACGTGGCGGGGGCAGGTATGGCAGGGTCGATCGCGGCGGGCGCGACGACGTTCATGGATATGGCCCCTTAGCTGGTGCCGCACCCCGCTCAGGGACGCGAGGGGCTAGCATTTTAGGCGAGCTTGACATTGCAACGGCGTACGTGTCGGGTGAGCTCTGTCACCTCCGTGTAGTTTGACCATCGATACCGGCAAAACGCCACAACTCGCCGCCGGTCCGGCACGAGGAAGGATCTTCGGTGGACGCGCTCGAGACTCCGTACCTGCGCATCGAGGATTCTGGTGAGGTCGTTCACCTCAAGAATGAGGTGACGACCGTCGGCCGCGGTGACGGGGTGGACGTCCAGATCTCCGATCCGAGCGTGTCGCGCCTGCACGCCGAGCTCATCCGCCGCGGTACCTACGTCTACGTCACCGACCTCGGCCTGTCGACCAACGGCACGCGGGTGAACGGTCGTCCCGTCGGGCGCCGAGTGCTCAACGACGGAGACGTGATCAGCTTCGGCGTGGCGCGCACCAGGATCAGCGGCATCCAGGTCGTGTCCGAGGGCGGTCAGGACACCGTCGAGCTGCGGCGGGTGGCCGCCCCCGACCTGACCCGCCGGGAGGTCGAGGTTCTTACCTCGTTGTGCCGGCCCGCGCTTCAGCAGGACGCCTTCGTCGCTCCCGCCACCGCTCGGGACATCGCTGACGAGCTGGTGGTGACCGAGGCCGCCGTGAAGCAGCACCTGCTGCGGCTGTACCAGAAGTTCCGGATTCCCGAGGGCGTCAACCGCCGGGCCCGCCTGGCCAACGAGGTCATCTCGCTCGGCGTGGTGCGTCCCCTGCCCAGCGAGGACGAGCGGGTTCGCCGCGCCGGCTGATGTTCCCCGCCGCTCACCGTCAGGCGGAGCCCGCGGCCGTCCGCTCCGCCGCCTCCACCACGTTGCTCAACAACATGGCGCGCGTCATCGGCCCCACCCCGCCCGGCATGGGCGCCAGATAACCGGCCACCTTCGCCACCTCCGGCGCCACGTCGCCGACCAGACCGGCGGGCGTGCGAGTGATACCGACATCCAGCACCGCTGCCCCGGGCCGGACCAGGTCTGCGGTGATCAGCCCCGGCACCCCTGCCGCCGCCACGATCACATTCGCCCGCCGCAGGTGCTCGGTCACGTCGCGAGTGCCGGTGTGGCACAGGGTCACGGTGGCATTCTCCGAGCGCCGGGTCAGCAGCAGGCCCAGTGGGCGTCCCACCGTGACGCCACGGCCCACGACCACGACCTCCGCCCCGTCAAGCGGCACCTCGTAGCGCCGCAGCAGCTCCACGCACCCGCGAGGAGTGCAGGGCAACGGTCCGGTCTGGCCAAGCACCAGGCGCCCGAGGTTCGCCGGATGCAGGCCGTCCGCGTCCTTGGCCGGGTCCATCTGCTCCAGGACGGCCAGCGAATCAAGGCCGCGGGGCAACGGCAGTTGCACGATGTACCCGGTGCAGGCCGGGTCGTCGTTGAGCTCGGCGACGACCCGCTCGACGTCCGCCTGGGTCGCGTCGGCGGGAAGGTTGCGGGCCAGCGAGGCGATGCCCACCTCGGCGCAGTCCCGGTGCTTGCCCGCGACGTAGGAGTGGCTGCCGGGATCGTCGCCCACCAACACGGTGCCGAGGCCCGGCGTGACGGCCGCCTCGCGCAAGCGGGTGACCCGATCCCGAAGCGATGACCGGATCGCCGCCGCGGTCGCCTTGCCGTCCAGAATCGTCGCTGTCACGGCCCGCAGTCTCTCACCCGTCACCTCAGGTGCCGGACGCTGCCGCCGTACCGGTCTCGACCGTGGCGCCGGGTCGGACCCGTCCCTGGTAGCGGCAGCGGAGCCGGTCCTCCCGGCTGCCCGGAAGTCGGTAGCTGTGGACGCCGAGTTGACCGTCCAACACAGAGCCGGCGCAGACAGCGCCCGCCTGACAGCGCCAGGACAAGTCGACCGCCTCACCGGCGCCTACACGGACCGCGCCCTGAACCTGGCCGACTACAAGCGCCGCAGCGCCGACATCGAGTCCAACGCGGAGCGCGCTCTGCGCCGACTCGCTGAGCTCGACGCCGCACCTGCAGAGGAGCCGGCGGCACCCGTCGTGCGGAGCTTCGCCGACACCTGGCCGACGCTCAACATCGACGTGCGACGAGACGTGGCAGGTGCGCTGCTGACAAGCGTTCGCTTGTGTCAGGACAAGACGGTGGAGATCCGGCCACGCTGCAGCGACCCCGTGACGATCGCCTTAACCATCGAGGTTGGCCGAGCGCTGGACCACGGCCGCAGCCCTCGGCCTGAGCGGTATAACCGGGCACCGCGCCGTGTTCCGCGTCGTCCCCGGCCGGGCGGGTAGGAGCGCGGCATGGGCAGCGAGCAGATGGACATCACGGAAGTACGCGCACGCCTGGCGAAGGCGGTCGCCCTGCAGATCGGCTCCCTGTCGTCGCTGACCATGCTCAGTGGCACTGTCACCGGTGCGGCGTCGCTCGAGTTGAAGCGCGCGCTGCGCGAGTACGCCCACGCCGAGGTCGAGGACACGGCGCTGCTGGTCGAGAAGCTCGTAGCGCTGGGCGGTGCTCCTGGCGCGTACGACCCCGTCCCGCCGCCGCCGACGGACTTGGTACAGGCGGTGGAGGAGTTCCTCGACCGCGAGCAGGAGCTGCTCGCGTCCATCCATGCCGTCATCGAGCCATCGGGGCAGGAGCCGAGCAGCGAGGCCCTCGAGCACCGCATCGAGCACGTTCTGCTGCGCAAGCAGGAGCAGGTCGACGCCCTGCGCCTCGCGGTCCGCAGCACCAGCGAATGACCGGCGGGCCAACAAGCAATCTGCGAGTACCTTTCCGCTACGCCGCACACTGGCATGCTGCCGCCCCTGGCCTGGGCCGTGCCGCCGGTCAGGTCGAGTAGGAACCGGTGGGCGCGGCAGGTCCGCTCGGGTCGGCGCCTGTTCCCGTCGGCGTCGGTGACGTTCAGGGCGTAGGCGACCGGCCCGCTGCAGCGGGCACCGGGCAGCAGACAGATGACGTGCGACGGGCTGACGGTGCGGGCGTTTCGTTCTGGCGGGTGGGCTTCATGGCGGCGATTCCTTCGGGTGCGCGGCGGCCGGGGCGGCTGAGGACCGGGCCTGGGGCCGGCCGGTGGCATCCGGCCCCGGGCGGTCTGCTCGGCTAGGCGGCGCGCGGCTCGTTGTCGGCGGCGCTCGCCTGGTCCGGGGTGAGGGCGGCGAGGATGGTGCGGGCGGCGGTGGTGACGGTCTCCGCGCTGGCGCGGACCTTGTCCAGGTCGCCGTTGGCCCACTTGGCGACGTAGGCGAACGTGTAGCCGCTGGGGTCCATCCCGGCTGAGCTGGTCACGACGTAGGCGACCGATTCGGCTTCGATTTCGCACCGGCCCCGGCAGAACAGGTAGGTCGGCATGTCCTCGACGTGGCCGCACTTGATGTGGCCGAGTTGGTGGGCGAGGGTCTTGACCGCCTGGGCGTCGTCGCCGTCCTCGCGGACCCGCACGATGTGGGTCGCCGGGTTGGTGTAGCCGTTGGCGGTGCCACACGGCCCGCGCTCGACGGTGTAGCCGTGGGCC
>JALYNC010000012.1 GCA_030773415.1 Actinomycetota bacterium | reverse complement strand
GATCGATTGGGCTGCGCCGGGCCGGGTTCGGCCTGTCCAGCCCAACCTTCCAGCAGCAGGACGGCCGGCAACACCGGAGCCATCGCACGGGCCACCATGCGTGCAGCCGTCCGGAAGCCGAACGCGGTTCGGTGTCGGGTCATGGGCCGTATCTATCACCCGTTCGGACGGCGATCGGGTGACCTACCCCGCCGCTTGTTGCACATCGGTGGCAAGTAGCGCCGCACGGCAGTACGGTTCCGGCATGCCTTTCCGCTCCCGTGCTGTCGCGTTCATCGCTCTGGGCTCAGTTCTGGCCCTGAGCGCATGCGGCGCGCCCGGAGATCAGGCCGAGGCGTCCGGCGGCGGAAAGCTCCAGGTCGTCACCACGGTCGCCCCGCTCACCTCGATCGCCGCCAGCGTGGCAGGGGACGCAGCGTCCATCTCGGGACTGGTGCCGGAGGGTGTCAACAGCCACACCTTCGAGCCGCCGCCGAGCGCCGCCAAGACCTTGAGCTCGGCGGACGTCGTGTTCCTCAACGGCCTGTCGCTCGAGGAGCCGACCCGGGAGCTGGCACTGGAGAACGGTGTTGCGAAAGCCGATCTGGTCGAGCTGGGCACCGAGGTGCTGCCCCGCAGCGAGTACGCCTACGACTTCTCCTTTCCCAAGGAGGACGGCAAGCCGAACCCGCACCTGTGGACCGACCCCACGTACGCCATCAAGTACGCGGACCTGATCCGGCGCGAGCTGAGCGAGCGCGATGAAGCGAACTCTGCCGAGTACACCGAGAACTACGAAGCGTTCGAGGCGATGGCCCGGCGGCTGGACGCGGCCCTGCGCGCCGACCAGCGCACCCTTGCTCCGGAGCGCCGCCAGCTGCTGACGTACCACGATGCCTACGCCTACTTCGCGCGCACCTATGGCTGGCAGGTTGTCGGCGCCATCCAGCCGGAGAACTTCGAGGACCCGACGCCGCGCGAGGTGGCCGCCATCATCGACCAGATCCGGGAGCGGAAGGTGCCGACCATCTTCGGTTCCGAGGTCTTCCCGTCCAAGGTGCTCGAGCAGATCGGCAAGGAGACCGGAGCCCGGTACGAGGACACCCTGCGCGACGACGACCTGCCCGGCGAGCCCGGATCACCCGAACACTCCTGGCAGGGCCTGATGCGCTACGACTACGTCACCATGATCGATGGCTTGGGCGGGGAGCCCAAGGCGCTCCGGGCTCTGAACATCTCGGTGGCCGTCCCGGACCGCGCCCACTACCCGCAGTGAGCCCTACCTCCGTGCGCCCGGTCCGATCGCCCCTGATCGGGCTCTCCGACGTCACCTACCGCTACGGCGAATCTCCGGTGCTGCACGGGGTGTCGCTCGACGTGCTGCCCGGTCAGTTCACGGGCATCGTGGGGCCATCCGGCTCGGGTAAGACGACCCTGCTGCGGATCCTGGCGGGGGCGCTGCGGGCCGACGGCGGATCCGTCACCCGCCTCCGCGGGCTGGCGGTGGGATACGTCCCGCAGCTGGAGACCGTCAACTGGAACTTCCCGGTGACGGTGGCGGAGTGCGTCTTGATGGCGCGTACCTCCGGGCGACGGCTGCCGTGGGCCAGCCGGCAGGAGCGCGCCGAGATCGCCTCGGTACTGGACCGGCTGGGCATCGGCGAGCTGGCCGACCGCCATATCCGTGAGCTGTCCGGTGGCCAGCAGCAGCGGATGTTCGTCGCCCGGGCACTTCTGCGCCGGCCGCAGGTGCTGCTGCTGGACGAGCCGACCTCCGGGGTGGATGTCGGCACCCGCCACGAGATGCTGCACCTGCTGGCCGACCTCAACGCCGACGGCCTGGCCATCCTGCTCACCACTCACGACCTCAACGGCATGGCCGCCCACCTGCCTCACCTGATCTGCCTGCGCCAGGAGGTCCTGGCGAGCGGGCAGCCGCGGGACGTCCTGACGCCGGCGGTCCTGGAGCGGACGTTCGGAGCGCGGATGGAGGTGCTGGAGCACCTCGGCATCCCCGTGATCGTGGACGGGTACACCGCCCCGACCGCCGTCAGGGGGCTGCGATGAGCGACGCGGCCCGATGGCGGCCGGGCACGATGAGCGGGGCAGCCATATGAGCAAGGCGGCCCGATGACCGGGGCCTGGGCGCTCTTGATGGAGCCGTTCAGTTATGGCTTCTTCGTGCGCGGCGTCGCGGTCGCCACCATGTCCGGCGCGCTGTGCGGCCTGATCGGGGTCTACATCACCCTGCGCGGCATGAGCTACATCGGCCATGGACTGTCCCACGCGATCTTCGGCGGTTTCGCGGCCAGCTCGATCGTGTCGATCAACTACTACCTCGGCGCCGGCGTCTGGGGTCTGCTGTCGGCACTGGCGATCAACCGGGTGAGCCGCACCCGCCGGATCGGCTCGGACGCGGCCATCGGCGTCATCACGACCGCGTCCTTCGCTCTCGGGGTGGCGCTGTTGACGGTCTACGGCAGTCGCGGGCCGACGTTTGATGCGGCGCTGTTCGGCAGCATCCTCGGCGTCGGGACGACGGACGTGCTGCTCGTCTTCCTGGTGCTCTGCCTCACCATCGCGGTGGTGCTCGGCGCCTACCGGCCGCTGCTGTTCACCACGTTCGACCCGGAGGTCGCCGATGTCTCCGGCGTGCGGGTGGCGCGGATGGACGCGCTGTTGATGCTCGTGCTCTCGCTGGCGATCCTCACCACGCTGACCGTGATCGGCGTCACGCTGGTCGCCGCCACGCTGGTCATTCCGGCGGTGATCGCCCGGATGGTGACGTCACGGTTCAGCGCGATGCTGGTGGTGTCGACGGTCACCGGCGCGCTGTCCGGGTTCGCCGGAATGAACCTGAGCTACCACCTCGACGTGCCCTCCGGCACCACGATCGTGCTGACCGGCGCGACGGTCTTCTGCGTGGTACTCGCCGGGACTGCGGCCATGCCGTGGCGGCGGCGGGCGGTCAGGCCGGTCGGCGCAGCGTGATCGAGACGGGCTCCGGCACGCTGCTCCTCGGCGTCCCCTTGCCGGGCAGCAAAACGTCCAGGACGTAGGAGCCTTTCCGGGCCTCCACGCGACAGGTCGCCGTGCCCGTGCCGCAGGTGTCGGGCCGGCTCAGCCGGTAGCCGTAGTACGTCATCCAGCGCCGGATGTCGGCTGCGGCTGCTGGGCCGGTCCTGCCCTCGGGGGGGCGGGCCTGCCAGGACGCCTGCGGCGAATCCGAATCCGAAGCGGCCAGCCGCGTCGGTGCGGCACGCGACCACCCCGGCGGAACGTTGAGATTCGCCGCCGCGGAGGACAGCGCTCGGTTGCGCGCCGTGTCGGTGTTGGCAACCAGACCGGCGATACCGAACTCGGCGAGCGCCAGCAGGACGCCCGCGAAGATCAGGTGCCTGCCGAGGAAGCCGAAGACGCCACCCTGCACGGCGGGTGGCCGCATCAGAGCCTGCCGTACTCCCAGTGCCACGCCTCCGGCTTGGAGCCGTTGGCGCGGGCCCACAGCGGGTGCACCCACCCATAGCGGGGGGCGTTGGCGCGCATCCACTCGTGCTCCGCGGTTCCGAAGCGGTTGATGCCGCCGCCGAGGTCGAGCGCGAGACCCCACCCGTGATTGCTGAAACCCGGAACCGCCGCGAGGTTCGGCTTGATGGCGAACAGGCGGACCTGCTCGGCGTAGCTGCGGTAGGCGTCCGTCACGCTGATCGGTCGTCCGAAGCGACGGGCATAAGCGGCGGTCAAATCGCGGAACGCATTGGCCGCATCGGCCCGTAGGTACTCCCCCGAGGCGCCGGCGACCGGGCAGAGCGCGGACGCCGGAATGAGCCCGTTCTCGTAGCCGCCCCAGGAGCCACCTCCGCCCCCGAAATCACCGGCGCTGCACGACCCACCGGCGATCCTGAATGTTGACGGTCCGCCGGCACGGCTTCCCCGCTGTCGGGCGCGGCGAGCGGCTTCAGCCGCTGCCTTGCGGGCGGCGGCCGCAGCCGCTGCCTTCGCCGCCCGGATGCGCGCCTCCTCGACTGCCTTCATCGCGGCGTTGAGCTGAGCGACGCTGCGCTGGGACTGCAGCCGCAACTGCGTCAGCCGGACGGCCTGGGCCTTGGTGGCGGCATCGGCGGCGGCGGCCATCTCTTCCGCGCGCCTCGACAGCTCCGTCGCCCGCTGCTGGTTCGCGACGGCGTTGTCGAGCTGGCCGCTGTACTCCTCGCCCGCTTCCGCCACCCAGGACGGCGAGGCGAGCAGCGCGCCGACGTCGCCGTCGAAGCTGAGCATCATCTCGAGGTCGAGCGGGATCGGGTTCCGGTACGCGGCGGCGGCGTACTCGTCCAGCGCTTCTTTGGTCTGCTGCGACGCCCTGGCGGCGGCGTCCGCGGCCAGCCGGCTGGCAGTGGCGGCCGCCCGGGCCTGCGCCAGCTCGACCTGGCCGGCCTCGTACTCCTTGGTGCCCTGAATCAGCAGCTCACGGGTCTTGGCGGCCTGCGCTCGCAGTGCGGCCAGTTCGGCCTGGCCGGGGACCGGCGGGGCCGCCGGCATTGCGGCAGCCGGCTTCGGGGCAACCGGAACTGCCGCCGACGTGCTGCCGGGCGCCACGGGAAACAGCAGGGCGCCCGCCGCCAGAACGGTCCCGAGGCGGCGCGCAGGAGCTACCCGCCCGCCAACCGGACTGCTCAGCAGCACCTCTGCAGCTCCTTCTCCGTTGCCGGCCGGATCCGCGGCGTTCGCACGTCGCCGATCAGACCTGATCCCGGGTGTCGTCTGTCCTGTCGTCGGACCGGGACACAACCTTGAGCGGCTCGAAAAGGGACTGGCAACCCGACGATCGACGTACGACCAGGCCACGCTAAAGCACCAGCGCCGTCCGCGCCGCCCCAACGCGCCGTTATGCCCCTTCCGTGGTCCGTGTCGCCGCGTCGTCGCGACCGCATCGCCGGCACAGCCCGAAGATCGTCAGATGGCCGACGTCCACCGCGAAGCCGCGGTTCCTGGACAGTTGCTCGACCAGCTCCGACACCACCGATGGGCTCTCCTCCAGGACGTCGCCGCACGCTCGGCAGACGAGGTGGACGTGGTCGGAGACCGTCGCCGGAGAGTAGGAGGGTGCGCCGTGCCCGAGGTGGGAGTGCGTGACCAGTCCAAGCTGCTCCAGCAGCTCCAAGGTGCGGTAGACCGTGGAGATGTTGACGGCGCTGGACACCGCTTGCACGTCACTGGCCACCTCGTCCGGGGTGGCATGCCCGAGGCGCGCGACGGCCTCCAGAACCAGCTGGCGCTGCGGGGTCATCCGGTAGCCGCCCGCCCGCAACCGGGCGCGCCAGTCCGGCGCCGCACCGGTCGGCGGCCGATCGCCGGTCGACGATCGCGACATGCGGTGCAGTCTAGGAGCCGATGCCCAGTCCCGCCCGGCCCGCATACTCCTGCAGCCATCCCTGCACGCACGAGCTGGCCAACGGCCTGCTGAGGAAGTAGCCCTGGGCCGTGTCACAGCCAAAGCCGTCCAGGGTGGCCAGTGCGGCGGCCGTCTCCACCCCTTCGGCAGTCACCTCGAGTCCGAGGCTGTGCCCGAGCTCGATCACCGAGTGGACGATGGCGGCGTCCTCCGGGTTGTCGTCCATCTCCATGACGAACGCCTTGTCGATCTTCAGCTCGGACAGCGGCAGCCGCCGCAGGTAGGCCAGGCTCGTGTAACCGCGCCCGAAGTCGTCCAGCGACAGCCGGACGCCGGCCGCGCACAGCCGCTGGAGCACCTCACTAGCCACCGGCGAGTCCGTGATCAGCGCGGTCTCGGTCAGCTCGAGGTGCAAGGCCTCCGGCGGCACGTCATGGTCGGCAGCCGCGGCCAGCACCATGTGAGCGAACTCCGGCTCCGCCAGGTTGCGGCCCGACACGTTGACGGCGACCTGCAGGTCCGGCGAGGTCTGACGCCAGTGGGCGAGCTGCCGCAACGCAGCAGAGAGCACCCACTGGGTCAGCGGTGTGATCAGCCAGGACTCCTCGGCCACCGGAACAAAGTCGTCCGGGTAGAGCAGGCCGCGTGTCGGGTGCTGCCAGCGCACGAGCGCCTCCAGCGAGCGCACCGCACCGCCGCGAACGTCGAACTTGGGCTGGTAGTCCAGTACGAGCTCGTCCGAGTCGAGGGCGTGCCGCAGCTCGGAGACCAGTGACAACCGGCTCGGCGTCTCGGTGCCCGCGGACGAGTGGACGACGACTCCGCGCCTGCTGGTCTTGGCCAGGTACATCGCGACATCGGCCCGCTTGAGCAGCTCGGTCACCTCGGTGCCGTGGTCGGGGTAGAGCGCAACCCCCATGCTGGCTTCGGTGCGCAGGGACGTGCCCTCAACCATGAGATCTTCCTCGAGCAAGTCGCGCACCCTGCTGAGCGTCAGGATGACCTCGTCCGCTGTCGTCACCCCCGGCAGCAGCAGGCCGAACTCGTCACCGCCCAGCCGGGCCACCGTATCGATCTCGCGCAGCGCCCTGCGCAGCCGCGCTGCCACCGTGGCAATGACCGCGTCTCCGCTGGCATGGCCGAACGAGTCGTTGACCTCCTTGAACTTGTCCAGGTCCACAACGACCAACGCGAAACCGGAGAAGGTGCGGCGTGCGTGCTGAGCGCCGGTGGCGGCCCGGTCCGCGAACAAAGCGCGATTCGGCAGGCCGGTGAGCGGATCGTGCATCGCCAGATAAGCGTTCTGGGACGCCTCGCGCCGCAGCCGGCCGGTGACGGAGGCGGAGATGGCGCCGAGCGTCACGTACAGCGTCAGCAGCCCGACGGCCAGTGCCGCGTACATCCGCTGAAGGCCGGCTCGCATCTGCTCGAGGGCCGGCTCGCAGTCCACGTCCACCACGGCCACGGCCGTGACCGGTGCCTGGGGTCCCGAGCGGACCGGCACGTACACCTGAGCGATCCACGGCGTCATCAGTGAGCGGGAATCGGGCGTCCGCATGTTGGAGGGGCGCAGGATTCGCTCGCTGGCATGTCCCGCCGCCGCGGAGCTGAAGCCGGCCGGCCAGTCCGGCATCCGGTTGCCATAGGAGGCGGGGACGAAGACGGTGCTGCCGTCCAGCCGGAGTACGCGCACGCCCAGGGCCACTCCGGACAATCTGAGCTGCTCGACCCCGGCCTGCAGCTCAAGCCGCTCGTTGTTGGTCAGCGAATCCCGCGGCCCGGCCCCGGCGACCTTTGGATAGATGGCGACGTGGGCGACGGCCAAGGCGCGCTCACGGATCTCGGCCAGCGCGTCACGCTGCTGCACTGCGGCGTAGTCACGCGCGAGAAAAATGCCGAGAAGGGTGATCGGCACGAAGCTGGCGACGGCATACGTCCAGAACAGCCGTGACCCATAGGCCCGCTTGGCGCCGCGCCTGTCCGACCAGCCGTCCTGGTCGGTCAGCCGCCGCGTCTTCAGGGCCGTCATGCCGACGTGCCCGCCGCTTCGTCGCCGTCGGGACTCTGGTCGCTACGCCGACGGTTGTGGCCAGCCTTTTCCCTGGACCTGGCCATCTCGTTGCCCGTCTGGTACCTCTCGACGATTCCGGCGATCACCGTGCAGGCGAAGCAGCACAGCACCATGCCGAGCACGAAGCGCAGCATCGCCACCTGGGGATCGAGCCGCCCGGCCACGAACGCCGAGTAGATCGCAGGGGAAGTTAGCACGGCTCCGCCTAGCGCCGACACCGGCCAGAAACGCGCCCAGCGCATGACGAACTACCTCCCCCCCGCGATCACAGCAGTCCACGCTCGCGCGACTGACGCTGCCAGCGCAGCACCAGACGCCATATACGGTCGGCATCGGCGGGCTCGGGCTGCATCTGTAGGGCGATCTCCAGGCGGTCGTCCGCCCGGCGGTTCGTGCGGATGATCCACCCAGGCACGGTGACGCGGGCGTCCTCGCATCGGAAGCTGACGGTGAGCTGCTCCTGTGGCAACAGCTGCACGCCGTACGGGAGCAGGCAGCGCATTCCGCCCTCGCTGAGGTCGAGGGCCGTGGCATCGATGAGCAGCCCGCCCCGGCACGCGATCTCGACGTCGGTCAGCCGAGGCGCTCGCGCGTGGTACCGCCGCTGCACCAGCGCGACGTCGTCGCGGGGCAGCACCCACCACGACGGCGCAGCAGTACCGCCATGGCCGAGGAAGGCAGCCCGCTGCTCATGGCGCCCCCGCTCGGAATGCCACACCAGCGTCACGACGGTGTCCCGGCCTGGCGGCCAGTCCGTGGTCTCGTCCTCCACGCCGATCAGCTGCGATCCGGTGGCTCCGACGTCCAGCAGCTGGCTGGCGAACGGCGGGCCGTCGTTGCGCTGCACCCACATGCGATCCCCGAGCGACAACACGCTCACCGGCTCATCCGGGAGGTGAGCAGTCCGGCCCAGGCGGCGGGACCGGCCTCCCGGTCGTCGACCCGGCTCACCGGCAGGTCGAGCGACAAGATGGCCGCCGGGTCAGCGGTGGCGGCGGTGTCGTAGACGGCCAGGGTCGCCAGCTCCAGCTCGCGGGCCCAGCGACCGACGTCGCCGACCTTGGTCACGGCGCTCAGTACCCCGCAGGTGACGTCGGGCGCCAGCGCGCCGAGCACCTCACGGGCGTTCCCGGTTCCGCTGCCGGGAGCGCAGTTCACCACGACGTACATGGCGGGGCCGTCGGACTCAGCTCGCAGCGCCCAGGCGGCCTCCGCACTGGGCACCCAGCGGATCCGGGGCGAGACACTGGCGGCCGGCACGCCGGAGACCAGAACGACCAGCTGCCCGCTTGCCGCCAGCCGCTCGGCCAGGGCCAGGGTCGCCGACAGCTCGCCGACGAGCGCCACGGTGGTGCCGGGTGAGGCATGCAGCGACGGCGCCTGGGGCAGCACCGCCAGCGCCCCCAGCAGGTACCCGTAGACGTCGCGCATCCGGTCCGGCGGCAGGAACGCCTCTGGCAGCCCCAGCCCGCGCAACTGCCCGGCGGCTGAGATCGGCGGCGTGCCGACGGCGCTACCGGTGGCGGCCTCGGCGTGCTGGACCGTTGCGGAGGAGGCCGTTGCCGAGGATGCCGTTGCCGAGGATGCGGGCCACGGGCCCTGCAGCGAGGGGACGCCCTCACCGGCAGCGGCGCGCAGCACGTCGGCGAAGGCCATCGCGCGGTCGCTGGTGCCCGCCAGCACCGGGCCCGCGTGGTCGGCATGGGCGCGCACGACATCCGCGTGTGCCGCGGGAGGCACGGCGGGAGGCTGAGGCAGCGGCTCGGCGGCGTGCGCGGGGACGGAGGACGGGCGGGCGGCGTGTGCCGGGCTGCCCGCAGGAACGTCCCCGGACAGCGGTGCGGGTGCCGCGGAAGCCGGGAAGACGGCGGCATGCGCCGGCTGTCGCCGCATTCCCGGCACCGAGACGTTGCCCACTCCGGGCGGGGTATGCCGCGCCTCTTCGGCGTTGCGGGCCTCGGCCAGGGCCAGAACCGACGTCATACCACCGGCCGGCACGGCTGAGTTCGCCGCGACCGGGTGGGACGTCGGCGCGATGTGCGGCGCGGCTCCGGACGCGGGTGCGTCGGCAAGTTCGATGGAGATGGCGAAGGTCTCCCGGCTGAAGAACCCGGCGACGCCGCCCGTGCGCACCTTCTCCGCCCGGACGATCCGCGCGTCCGGGCCGTACTCATCGCGCACCCGGTCGAGCAGGCTCTCCAGGTTCGGCCCCTCAAGCTGCAACTGCTGGGACACCACGCACCACTCCTACCGTCTCGAGCTGGAGCTGGTTGCCCAGCTCGCCATAGGACAGGACGGGCAAACGCGGCGCGGCCACCCGGATCAGCTTCTGCACGGCTGGACGGAGCTGGGGAGCGCAGGCCAGGACGGGCATGTCCCCCCGCTGCTCCACCTCCTCGGACAGCCGGTGGACTTCCAGAGCGATGTGCTCCATGCGCTCGCCGTCGAGGGCGAGGAACGTCCCGCCGTCACCGCCGCGCAAGCACTCCAGCAGGCCCTGCTCCAGCATGGGATCGAACGTCAGGACCGGCAGTCGGCCGTTCGCGGCGTGTGCGGTGGAGATTGCCGGTCCGAGTGTCGCGCGGACCGCCTCGACCAGGCCCTCGGGGTCGGTGCTGATCCGGGCCCGCTGGCCCATCGCCTCGAAGATGCGCACCAGGTCTCGGATAGCCACGTCCTCGTCCAGCAACCCCTGCAACGTGCGCTGGATCTCGCCCAGGCTCAGCAAAGCCGGCGTGAGCTCCTCGATGACGACCGGATGCGTGGCCTTCACCATGTCGGTCAGCATCTTCACGTCCTCCCGCCCGAGCAGCCGGCCCGCACAGGAGCGCACAACCTCCGACAGGTGCGTCGTGATGACCGACGCGCGGTCCACCACGGTGGCGCCGGCCAGCTCGGCCTGCTGCCGCAGCTGCATCGGCACCCACTTGCCGGCCAGTCCGAAGACCGGCTCCGTGGTGGGCGTGCCGGGCAGGGCGCCCAGGTCGTCACCGATGGCCAGCACGGCGCCAGGCGGAGCCTGCCCGCGGGCCATCTCGACGCCGTTCACCTTGATCGCGTAGGTGCCGGGAGGCAGCTCGAGGTTGTCGCGCGTCCGCACCAGCGGGATGACCATGCCGAGGTCGAGGGCCAGCTTGCGGCGCAGGGCCCGGACACGCTCGAGCAGGTCGCCGCCGACGCTGGTGTCCACCAGGTCCACCAGGTCGTACGCCACCTCGAGCTCCAGCGGCTCGACCCGCATGTCGTGTGCGAGCTGCTCGGGCGAGTCCGGGGACGGCGCCGGCAGCTCGGCCGGCGCGGGCAGCTCCTCGACCTCAGGAGCCTCGTTGAGCCGGGCGGCGAGCAGCAGCACCGTTCCACCGACCACCAGGAATGGCAGCTTTGGAATGCCGGGAATGAGCGCCAGCCCCAGCACGGCGAAGCCGGCGACGCGCATCGCCTTGCGCTGGCGGCTGAACTGGCTGATCAGGTCACTGCCCATGTCGCCGTTGGTGGTGGCGCGGGTAACGATCAGACCGGACGCGATGGAGATCAGCAGCGCAGGAATCTGCGACACCAGGCCGTCGCCGATGGACAGCAGGCTGTAGGTCTCGATGGCTTCCGCGATCGGCATCTTCTTCTGGACGACGCCGATGATGAAGCCACCGAGCAGGTTCACCAGGGTGATGACGATGGCGGCCATCGCGTCGCCCTTGACGAACTTGGACGCACCGTCCATCGCGCCGTAGAAGTCGGCCTCGGCGGTGACGTCCGCGCGGCGCTGGCGCGCCGTGTCCTCGTCGATCAGGCCGGCGTTGAGGTCGGCATCGATCGCCATCTGCTTGCCGGGCATGGCGTCGAGGGTGAAGCGGGCTCCGACCTCCGCCACCCGGCCCGCACCGTTGGTGATCACCAGGAACTGGATCACGACCAGGATGAAGAAGATGACCATTCCGACGACGAGCGAGCCGCCGACGACGAAGTGACCGAACGCCTCGATCACCTTGCCGGCGTAGCCGTCCAGCAGCACGAGCCGGGTGGCACTGACATTGAGCGCGAGCCGGAACATCGTGGCGATCAGCAATAGCGCGGGAAAGATCGCGAAGTCCAGCGGCCGCTTGACGTACATGGCGACCAGCAGGATCAATAGCGCGCCGGTGATGTTCACGGCGAGCAGGAAGTCCAGCAGGATCGTCGGCAGCGGGATGACCATCATCACGACGATGCCGACCACGGCGACCGGAAGGGCCACCTGACCGACACGGCTGGAGGACATCGCGCTCCGCAAATAGTGAGCCGGTCATCCGTGAGCTGGAAAGGCGCCGTCCGTGGCGTTGCCTCTCACTCGGCACGGGACGCCCGGAACTTGAGCGGCTGGCCGGCGCCCGGTCCGGCCGCCGCATGCGTCCGGTCGGGCGAAATCCCGCCAAACTGCTGTCGCCGCGGACCACACGTGGCTACGGTCGTGGCTGCTAGCAGGGGCGGGCCGGGTGGACGGCGAGGGCGGGGCGGAGCCGGAGGTCGCGATGCTGCCGTTCCTCGTAATCGGCGCTGTCGGCGTCGTGCTGTTGCTGCTCGGCCTGCTGGCCGCCAATTTGCTGGACGGTGTCACTGAGGCCCTTTCCATGGGTGAGGCAGGGGGCCCGCTGAGCACCGAGGTGCTCGGTGCGTTCCTGTCCGCCACCGGTTTCGCCGGTGCGCTGGCCGTCAACGCCGGGGCCGGCACCGCCGTTGCCGCCTTCGCCGGTGTCGCCGCCGGCCTGCCCTTCGCCTGGGTGGCGTCCCGCCTGACGCGGGGGCTCGCCGGCATGCCTACCGACGCGACGCCGACCACGGACGACCTGGTCGGCGCCGAGGCGAGCGTCGTCACCCCGATCCCGGCCACCGGGCTGGGTGAGGTGGTTGTCGTGCAGGCCGGCCAGCGCGTCAAGCTCGCGGCCAGCTCACCCGCGCCTCTGTCAGCCGGCGAGCGGGTCTGGATCACCGGCGTGCTGTCCAGCACCTGCGTCGCCGTCGAGAGCACCGGCACCTGACCACCGTCGTCCTGCAGCGCCCGACCACGTGCACACCGGCGCCTGACGCGCCGTCCGCCAGCTGTTCAGTCCATCCCCATCCGGGCCCCGACCTCGCCCGGCCGATTCGCATCTGGAGAAACGTGTGACCACATTCGCTGTCGGCCTGGCCGTCGCGGCCGCCCTGCTCATTCTGCTGGTCGCCCTGGCGCTGACCCGGATCAAGGTCGCCGGGCCGAACCAGGCGTTCATCATCACCGGCCGCAAGGGCCGCGCCGTCCGCAACCCCGAGACCGGTCTGGTGTCCACCGACATGAGCGGCCAGAAGGTCGTCATGGGCGCCAGCGTCTTCGTGATCCCGGTGGTGCAGAAGCTGCACGTGCTGGACCTGTCCTCGCGCCGAATTCCGGTCGGCATCCGCGGCGCCGTCTCGGCGCAGGGCATCACGTGCGACCTGGAGGGCGTCGCGATCGTCAAGGTGGGTGGCAGCGAGGGCTCGATCCGGGCGGCGGCGCAGCGGTTCCTGCACCAGCAGGCCGACATCGAGAGTTTCACCTCCGAGGTGCTCGCTGGATCCCTGCGCTCGATCGTGGGCCGGCTCACCGTCGAGGAGATCATTCGTGACCGGGCGGCGTTCGCCAGCGCTGTTGCGGAGGAGGCGGAGACCTCGCTCACCAACCAGGGCCTGACGCTGGACACCTTCCAGCTGCAGGACATCCGCGCCGAGGGCAGCTACCTGAAGGACCTGGGGCGTGCCGAGGCAGCCCGGGTGCAGAAGGAGGCGACGATCGCCGAGGCCCGGTCGCGGCAGGCGTCGGAGCAGGAGCGGCTGCTGGCCGAGGAGCAGATCGCGATAGCGCAGCGGACCCTGGAGCTGCGCCAGGCGACGATCGCCGCCGAGACCGACGCGGCGAAGGCGCAGTCCGCGGCGGCGGGACCGCTCGCCCAGGCGGAGCGCGACCAGGCGGTGCTCGCCGAGCGCGAGAAGGTAGCCGTCCGGCAGGCCGCCCTGACCGAGCGACAGCTCGACACCGAGGTGCGCAAGCCGGCCGACGCCCACCGGTACCGGGTGGAGCAGGAAGCCGAGGCGCAGAAGAACGCGGCCATCGCCAACGCGGAAGCTCAGCGGCAGGCCACCATCGCGGCCGCGCAGGCCGTCGCGGAGCAGGCCCGGCTGACCGGTGAGGGCGAGCGGGCGCGGCGGTCGGCGCTCGCCGAGGCCGAGGCCGTGGAAGGCGCCAAGCGCGGTGAGGCGGAGAAGCTCCGCCGCGAGGCGATCGCGGACGCGGTCGAGCGCGAGGGTGCGGCGGAGGCGTCCGCGATCCTGGCCCGCGGCAAGGCAGAGGCCGCGTCACTGGACGAGAAGGCACGGGCGTTCGCGGAGTTCGGCCAGGCGGCGGTCCTCGACCTCGTCGTGAAGACGCTCCCGGAGCTCGTGCGGGCCGCCTCCGAGCCGATCAGCGCCGTGGAGCGGATGACGGTCATCTCCACCGACGGGGCCTCGTCGCTGTCGCGTGGCGTCGCCAGCAACCTTGCCCAGGGGCTGCAGATCGGCTCGGACCTGACGGGCATCGACCTGCATCAGATGCTCAGTGGGATCGCTAGCGGACGTTCCAACGGCAGCGAGGCGTCCGTACAGGCGAGCGACGGCGGGCGTCCCGCTGGGGGCTGAGGACTGCGCTTCGTCACCGCGTCGGCGAGGCACTTCCTAGACGGCGGCTGGACGCTGACCGGCGGTCGGCAAAAGACGAGGGCAGCGGTTGGGCTCAGACCCGCGCCCGCTCCCGCCGCGGCACGTAGTCGTCGGGCACCTGCGCGCCGGCGACGGTGTGCGTGCCAGCGGCCGTTCCGCGGCGGGCCTTCAAGGCGAAGATGAAGGCGAGCACCTGGGCCACGGCGCCGTACAACTGCGCCGGAATCTCGGTGTTCAGGTCGCACGCCTTGTAGATCGCCCGCGCCAGCGGGATGTTGGACACCAGTGGGACGCCGGCCTTGGCCGCCTCTTCACGGATCTTGGTGGCGACCGCTCCGGCGCCCTTGGCCACCACCCGTGGCGCCCCCTTGCTGGCGTCGTACTTCAGTGCCACCGCGACGTGCGTGGGGTTGACCAGGACGACGTCGGCGGTGGCGACCTCGGACATCATCCGGTTGCGGGACATCTCCATCTGGCGGCTGCGGATCGCCGCCTTCTGGGCGGGGTCACCCTCGGACTGCTTGTACTCGTCCTTGACCTCGTTCTTCGTCATGCGCAGGCCCTTGTTCACCTGCCGGCGCTGCATTCCGTAGTCCGCCATCGCCATCGCCATGCCGGCGGCGGCGGTGTTGCGCATCAGCGCGAGCGCCCGGTCCGCCGACTCCAGCAGCAGCGCCGCGGGGGCGGCCCCCGGCTCGAGGAGCACGGGCAGCAACCCGGCGATGGAGCTGTACGCCAGGTAGCCCAGGACAGTGACCTTCAGGACCGACTTGGTCGCCTCCCAGGCGCCGTGCGGGCCGAGCATCCGCTTGATGCCCTGCACCGGGCTCATGCGGGACCACTTGGGCTTGAGCGGCTTCGTCGTCGGAAAGACGCCGCCCTGTGCCGCCGTGGTGAGCCAGCCCGTGACGAGCAGCCCGAGCCCCATCGGGGCAAGAACCTTCAGCGAACCCGTCAGCCCCGTGACCAGCACCTGTAGCGCGGTGGCCAGCTCTGGTGCGGCCACGACGACGGCCACGTCGTCCATTAGCCGTCGGCACAGATCCGCACCGCTCGTGACCGTGTACTTCAGCAGTAGGCTGGCCACGAACATCGACGCCCAGGCCGAGATCTCCGGGGACCGCGGAATGCGGCCCTCGAGGCGCGCATCCCGCAGTTTTTTCGGTGTCGGTTCCTCTGTCTTGTCACCCCCCCCGCTGCTCATCCGGCACCCAGCAGCGTCGAGACGGCACGGGTGATGTCGCCTAGGACGCGGGTGAGCGCGGCGGGCAGCAGCGCCAGGCCGATGCCCGCGACCAGCAGCGTCACCAGGATCTTCACGGCGAAGCCGAGCGAGAAGACGTTCAGCTGCGGAGCGCCCCGGCTGAGCAGGCCCATCGCCACGTCGGTGAGGGTGAGCGCAACGATCAGCGGCAGGGCGATCTGCAGCGCCGAGAGGAAGAACACCCCGAGATTGGCGGTGAGCAGCTCGGTCGCCACGCTGAGATCGACGCCCATCGGCACCGGAATGGCCCGGTAGGAGTCGTAGAACCCTTGCACCAGCAGGAGGTGGCCGTTGGTGGCGAACAGCAGCAGCATGGCGACCAGCTGGTGCAGTCGGCCGAAGACGGCGGTGCTCGCGTTGGACAGCGGGTCGTACGCGACCGCCACGGTGAAGCTGGCGAACATGTCGATCGCATCACCGGCCGCCTGGACGGCGCTGAAGAGCATCAAGGTGAGCAGCCCGAGGGCCACCCCGACGCCGACCTGCATCAGCACGGCCAACAGCAGCGGCCCGAGCTCGACGACCGGGGCGGTGGCGCCCGGGCGACCGATGACCGGCAGCGAGATGCCGACCGCCAGCGCCATCTTCACCGGGGCCGGTATGGCGCGGGTGTTGAACGGCGGAACGAGCAGCAGCCACGCGGACGAGCGGATGATCGCGAGCAGCAGGATCAACAGCTGGTCGACGGGCAGCTGCACCGGCATCGCGTTCACGGCTACTGCAGCAGGGTGGGCAAGGACGCGAACAGGGTGCGGGTGAAGTCCACCAGCTGGCCGAGCATCCACGATCCGGTGAGCACCAGCACGATCGCGATGCCGACCAGCTTGGGCACGAACGTCAGCGTCACCTCCTGAATCTGGGTGACCGACTGGAACACCGAGATCACCAGGCCGACGACCAGCGCCACGACAAGAATCGGAGCGGCCAGCTTCGTGGCCACCAGGATCGCCTGCAGGCCGAGCTGCACCACCTGGGCGTCCGTCACCGCCAGCACGGCCGCCGAGCCGCCGGCCATCAGCGGTAGCTCTCGATCAGCGATGTGACGACGAGCGCCCAGCCGTCGACCATGACGAACAACAGCAGCTTGAACGGCAGCGACACCATGACCGGCGGCATCATCATCATTCCCATCGACATCAGCGCCGAGCTGACCACGAGGTCGATGACGAGCATCGGCACGAAGATGACGAAGCCGATGATGAAGGCGGCCTTCAGCTCGGACAGGATGAACGCGGGTATCAGCGCCGACATGGCGACGTCCGAGCTCTTGGCCGGTGTCGTTCCGCTGGCCTTGACCATCACCCCCAACTCGCTCTTGCGGGTGTTCTTCAGCATGAATTCGCGCAGCGGCGCCAGGCCATCCTCGAAGGCCACCTGCTGGGTCTTGGTGTTGGCCAGATACGGCTGCAGGCCTTCGCTGTTCACCTTGGTGAGCGTGGGGGCCATCACGAACAGGCTGAGAAACAGCGCGAGGCCGACGAGCACCTGGTTCGGCGGGACGCCCTGGAGCCCGAGCGCGTTCCGGGTCAGCGACAGCACCACGACGATCTTGGTGAAGCTGGTCATCAGGATGAGCAGCGCCGGCGCCACCGACATGATCGTCAACATCATGATGATCATGATCGTCTGGCTGGGCTTGCCCGTGACGTCGATGTTCAGCGAGCCGTTTCCCGGCGCCGTTCCGCGCGGGCCGGCAGGTCCCTGAGGTGCCGCCTTGCCGGGTGCCGTCGGGTTGGCCGGGGCGCTGACCGGAGGCGCCGGAGCAGGCGCCGTGACGGCCGCGGCCGGTGCGGCGGGAAGGGTCAGGGCCAGCACGATCGCGGCCAACGCCGCACCCAGCGCGCGGAGAATCCTCGAGCCGATCATCGGCGCACCGTCCGCTCGCGAAGGGAGTTCAGCAGGCTGGACGAGTTCGCCGCCAGCGCCGCGGTGAACGCGGGCGGCACGGGGGCGGCGGCAGAGGCAGGAGCCAGCGCCGGCTCGGGCAGCAGTTCAGCGCCGGCGTCCGCCAGCAGGCGGACCGAGGACTCGGTGATGCCGAGCACGAGCGCTCGATCGCCGACCCGCACCACCGCGACGGACGCGGAGCGGCCCAGCGGGCGCCGGCTGAGCACCTCGACCGTCGGGGTCGCCGAGGGGGTCCGGCCGCCGGCGGCGGTGCTCCGGCGCAGTACTCGCCCCGTGACCACAATGAGCGCCAGCACCACGGCCAGGCTGATCATCAACCGGCCGAGCAGCCCGATCAGCGACCCGTCCAAGGTCAGCGCCCCGCCGAGGGGAGGTCCGGCCCGACGATCTCGGAGATCCGGACCCCGTACTCCTCGTCGATCACCACGACCTCGCCGCGGGCGATGAGCGTCCCGTTCACGAACAGGTCCACCGGACTGCCTGCGGCGCGATCAAGCTCCACCACCGAACCGGGAACCAGCGAGAGCAGGTCTCGCACGGTCATCCGGGTCCGTCCCAGCTCTGCCGTGACGCCCATCTCGACGTCGTGCAGTAGGTCCATCCGGGACGGCGGAAGCGTGACCGGCGGGCCCGTCGGCGTCAGCGGGCCGAACGAGTGGGCCTCCGGACGTGGCTGGGCGGGTGCGGACCGGGCCGGCGCGGCGGCCCGGGCCCCCGGCGCCGGCTCCTGAATCACGACCGCCAGGGATCCGACCTGCACGTTCTCGACCATCAGAATGACGGCCGCGAAGCCCTCCTGGTCCACCAGGGAGTCCAGGGCAATGCCGGGTGCGATCTCCTGAGGCGCCTCGAGCCGAATGGTCTTCGTCAGCGCCGCACCCAGTGCGCCCGCGGCGTCGTTGAGCGCCGGCTCCAGGGCGGCGAGCAGCTCCTGCGGGCCCAGCGGCCCGCTGCGTACCGCGGCGGCCAGATCGTCCTCGAGCAGCAGGACCATCCGGCCGGCCACCTCACCGGCGAGCACGGCGCTGACGGCGGCGCCGCCGCTCTCCGGGGTCAGCTCCTGCACGGCCGCAGGCAGCATGGGCTCCGCGGGCGAGGCGGTGGGCAGCGCACCCGCCGCGCGAGCCGCGGCGTCCGCGACGGCTTCGCGCAGCTGCTGGGTTGGAGCGACGGCGGTCGGCATGAATGTCCTCTCGGGCGGGGCAACCGGTTCCCCGCGGGAGCCGGGTGGAGCCTGATCTTGCTGAGCGGAGGAGCGGGTCAGAACGGGGAAAGCGGCGGCGGGCTAGATCTCGACGATGCGACAGGCCAGGCGTTTGCCGGTGCTGCCGGGAATGGCGTTGGCGTAAGGAACTCCGGCGACCGCCAGGGCGAGTGGCGCGGCGACCGGATGCCCCAGGGGCAGCACGTCGCCGGGCTCCAGGCCGAGGATCTCCGCCGGAGTCAGCGCGACGCTGTCGAAGCGGACGGTTACGTCGACCGGAGCGGTGCTGATCCGCTCGGAGATCGTGGCCTCGATGGCGGCCGCCTCGGCGGCACCCAGGCCGCCGCGCAGCGGCTTGGCCGACATCGCCTCCAGCGCGCCATGCAGCGCTTCGAACGGCCAGCACAGCGTCCCGAGCGTCTCCTCCTGACCGATGCGCATGTCGAAGCTCGCGACGATCATGACGTCGGACGGGGCGGCGTTCTGCACGAACTGGGGGCTGAGCTCGATGGAGATCAGCTCGGGGCGGATGCTCACGAGCGCCTCGAACGCGTACGGCATCTCGTTGACCAGCCGGCGGACCAGTGAGGTGAGCAGCGCCGACTCGATGTCGGTGAGCGGGCGCTCCGGCTGGTCAACGCCACCGCTGCCGCCAAGCAGGTGGTCGACCGCCACCATGGCGGTGCGTAGCGAGAACTCGAGCATGACGACGCCAGGCAGCGGCTCCACGCCGAGCGTCACCAGGAAGGTGGGGGTCGCCAGGCTGCTGATGTACTCGTCGTACGTGCGCTGCTCGACCGACAGCAAAGTCATGGACGACGTCGCCCGCAAGGACGTCGTCAAAATGGTCGTCGCCTGCCGGGCGAAGTTCTCGTTCGCCACCTGCAGCGCGCGGGTGTGCTCGCGGCTGAGCTTGTTCGGCTGGCGGAAGTCGTAGAGCTGCGGACCGGTGCGGGGCCGCTTCTTACGGGTGACGGTGGCGCTGTCACCTGCGGATTCCGTACCGATGCTCACCCGCCCTACATCGGCAACCCGGCCCAGGAGTTGAGTTCCGGAACCGTCCTCGTTCCCGGCCGATAGCGGGGCGGTCGAGGGCACGCCCGCGAAGGCGTGCCCTCGACGCGGCCGCTACTGCATGACGAACTGCGTGAAGTACACGCCCAGCACCTCATCCGGGTACAGCTTCGCGACCTCCGCCGACAGCTTGTTCTTCATCGCCGTCCGGGCGCCCGGCGCGGACAACTGGCCGTAGGTCTGCTCACCCAGCAGCCCGATCGCGGCGTCCAGGGCCTTGGCGCCGTCCAGATCCTTCGCCGTGGTGCTCAGCTGCAGCGCCAGCCCCACCTGCAGGTACCGCGTCTGACCTGTGTCCGCCAGATTCATGGTGATCGGGTCCAGCTTGAGCACCATGCCAGGCTTCGGCGCCTCGACCTTCTCGACGGCCACGGGGGCGGCCGGCTTGGGCTTACCGATCGTGAACTTGTAACCGACGCCGGCGAGCACCAGCACCACGACGACGATCGCGATGAGCTTCTTCTTGGACTTGCCGCCCTCCGCGGCATCACCCGCCGGAGCCTTCTTCTTCGCCATGGCTTGCTCCTTCCGTTCCGGTGTCGGCAGTAGGACGGTCGTCCTGCTGCGGGATGGGGCCGCTTGTCGCGGCCGGCACGATCAACGGCGCTCTGTCTGCGCCGCGCGGGCTCAGCGCTTGATCAGGGTCTCCGGGTGCGAGGCGAGCAGGACGACCTCGACGCGCCGGTTCTTGGCCCGGCCGGCGGCCGTGGCGTTGCTCGCGATGGGACGCTGGTCGGCGTAGCCCGCGGCGGCCATCCGGGTCGCCGGAGCGCCGCGCTGTTCCACCAGGTACCGCAGCACGGACGTGGACCGCGCGGTGGACAGCTCCCAGTTCGAGCCGAACCGGCCGCTGCGCACGGGCTGGCTGTCGGTGTGGCCCTCGACGGCCACGTGATTGGGCACCCGTCGGATGGACAGCGCCACGGCGTCGAGCACCTGACGGCCCCGTGGAGCCAGTTCGGCCGCCCCGGACTGGAACAGCACGGCGTCGGTGACGATCGTGACGATCAGCCCTCGGCCCTCGAGCCGGAACGACACCTGCTGTTGCAGGCCCTTGCGGGCCAGCTCGCCGGCGATGTCGCGCTGGGCCTTGCGCAGCGACGCGTCCTCTTGCTGCGCCGCCGCCTGCTGCGCCTGGGCCGCCGCCATGATCTTCTGCATCTCGATGAGGCTTTGCTCATCGGGGAACATCTTGATCGGTTTGGCGCTGTCGCTGCCGTCGATGGCTCCGCTGCTGCCGGCGATCGGCAGCTCCTGGTTTCCGGAGGACTTCGGCAGCCCGGACTGGAACTGGGCGAACTTCTTCTTGTCCACCTGGCTGATGGCGAACAGCACGATGAACAGCACCATGAGCAGGGTCATCATGTCGGCGTAGCTGACCAGCCACCGCTCATGATTTACGTGCTCTTCCTCCTCGTGCTTTTTGTGCTTGCCCATCAGGCCGCTTCCTTTTCTTCCTCGAGTGAACGGCGCTCGAGCGGCGGGAGGCAGGCCAGCAGCTTCATCTCGACCAGCCGGGGGTTGGCCCCCGCCTGGATGGAGGTGATCCCTTCGATGAGCAGGTTCATGTTCTGGTTCTCGAGCTCGCTGAGCCGCTTCAGCTTGGCGGCCATCGGCAACCAGAAGACGTTCGCCGACAGCACGCCCCACAGGGTGGCGACGAAGGCCGCGGCGATGAGGTGACCGAGCTTGTCCGGCTCGTTGAGGTTCTCCAGCACGTGGATGAGACCGAGGACGGTTCCGATGATGCCGACGGTCGGCGCGTAACCACCCATGGCCTCGAAGAACTTGGCGCCGGCCTTGTCATCGGCCTTCTTGGCGTCCAGCTCGATCTCCAGCAGTTCCCGGACCTGCTCCGGGTCCGTACCGTCGACCGCCAGCTCGAGCCCTTTCTTCAGGAAGGGGTCCTCGATGTCCTTGGCCGCCTCCTCCAGGGCCAGCAGCCCCTCGCGCCGAGCCCGCTCGGCGAGCGTCACCATGACACCGATCAGCTCGTTGACGTTGGGCATCGGGGCCAGCAGCGCCTTCTTCACCCAGCGCACAAGGCCGGTCGTGTCCTTGAGTGGCCCGCCGGCCATGGCGGCACCGAACGTCCCGCCGAACACCAGCAGCAACGGCGGAATCAGGATGATGCTCATCGGGTTGCCGCCCTCGAGAATCATCGAAACGATGATGCAAACAAGGGCGATGACGATCCCGATCAGTGTGCCCGGATCCACGGCTAGCCCTCACTCTTCGGTGACGGCACCACGCGCAGCGTGGGCGGGCTGTCGGCCTCTTCGGCCATGTCCATCGCGTGAGCGGTGGAGATGACGGAGGCACGGTAGGCGCGCACGAGATCCGTGAGCTCGCTCAGGCTCTCGCAGATGACGTACTTGTTGCCGCCGGCTAGCGTCACCACCGTGTCCGGTGTGGCGTCGGCCCGCTCAATGAGGTCGGGGTTCAGCGCGAACGGCAAACCGTTCAGGCGCGTGACGACGATCATTTGGGGTCCCATCCGTGGGAGTGGCAAGGAGGCCAGTCCGTTGGCCTCTCGAACTAGTTAATCGGCCGGCACCGGCCGGAATGAAGGCTTATCGGACCGGCGGATTGGCCAGATGCAGCCGGACGATGGCAGCCAGCGCCTCGGGCGCTGAGTAATTCACGTTGTGACCGCAGCCGGGTGCCTCGAGGAGGCGGGCACGCGGCAGACCGGCCACCACCTCCTGAGCCCAGCGGCGCGGAACGATGGCGTCACGGGCGCCCCGCACCACGACCGTCTCGCTCTGGACGAGCTGGAGCTTGTCCTCGATGCGGTCCTCGATCGACGCGCGCAGGCTCTGGGCGTACCGCCGTGGCCCGCACCGCAGGTAGTCCCTGCCCAGCAACGGCACCAGGGACGGACGCTCGTGCCGCAGATCTCGGGTCAGGCGCAGCCCGCACGCTGTGGCGCTACGCGCGCGCCGGTCGATCGTCGGGCCGACGAGCACGGGGCCCGGCCGCCCCGGCCCACCGAGCAGGTCCGTCGCATGGGTCGCCAGGTCCACCACTACCTGGCAGCCGAGGGAGTGGCCCAGCAACACAGCGCCGGCCTCTCCGCTGGTACGCAGCCACGCCGCCAGCGCCAGGGACAGGCCGCGGACGTCCAGCGCCGGATCCGGGCCGGGCGTCCTGCCGAAACCCGGCAGGTCCATCGCCACCACACGCACGTGCGGCGCCAGGGCCCGTGCCAGCGGCCCGAAGTACGCCGACGAACAGCCGAGCCCGTGCACGCACACGACGGTGGCGCCCCCAGACGGGCCGAGCTCCACAGAAAAGACGGGAGCTCCGCCGACGGCCACCACCCGGGGCTGGCCCCACCCCGACGGTGT
The DNA here is from genome assembly GCA_030773415.1 of Actinomycetota bacterium. Taxonomy (GTDB): domain Bacteria; phylum Actinomycetota; class Actinomycetes; order JALYNC01; family JALYNC01; genus JALYNC01. The sequence continues at coordinate 23,491 of JALYNC010000012.1, read as the reverse complement.
GATCGCCGTCCGGACCCCCATGCGGTCTCCTTCGGGCAGCGACCAGGCCGCACGCACCTCGCCCGGCGAACACATTCTGCGGTCTCCGGCCCGATGAGCCCCGACACCGGCATGTGAAGTCGATGGCGGCTCAGCCCCCGCGCTCAGTAGCGTCGCCCGCATGGGACGCAAAGCGCACAAGCGGGCCGAGGCGCAGTTCCACGCCCTGCTGAGGCACTCAACTCAGACGGATGGCGCTTGCTCCGGCGGTGCTGTGCCAGCCGGCGAACTCGCCACAGCCGGAATGGGTGTGGCCACGTTCTCCTTATACCCCCCGGGGTACCGGGAGGGTTGGCGTGGATGTCGACTACAGCGAGCTCGGTGACGTGGTCGCCCGGCTGAAGCGAGTGCAGGGTCAAATCGGCGGGGTCATCCGCATGATGGAAGCCGCAGAGGACTGCGCGGCGGTCGTGACGCAACTGGCGGCGGCGTCGAAAGCACTCGACCGTGCCGGCTTCAAGATCATCTCTGCAAGCATGCAGCAGTGCATCGCCCGGGAGGGCGTCGGCGCGGCGAAGGTCGACGTCCACCAGCTCGAGAAGTTGTTTCTGTCACTCGCCTGAGTGTGACCACCAGAGGAGATCCGCATGTCTTACGAGCGCTCCGTAACGGTCGACCTGCCCTTCGAGCAGGCGGTCGAGCGTGTCCGCGACGTCCTGGCCGACCAGGGCTTCGGTGTGCTGACCGAGATCGACGTGCAGGAGACGCTGCGCATCAAGCGCGGCATCGAGATGGAGCCCTACGTCATCCTCGGCGCCTGTAACCCCGACCTGGCGCACCGCGCGCTGGAGGTCGACCGGGGCATTGGCACCCTGCTGCCGTGCAACGTCGTGGTCGCCGCCGCGGGTGAGGGCAGCCAGGTCCGCGTCTTCGACCCGCTCCTCATGGCCCAGGTGACCGGACGGGAGGAGATCGCGCCGATCGCCGCGGAGGCCGAGCAGCGCCTGAGTGCTGCGCTCGCCGCCCTGCCGCAGATCGACCACTGCGCTCCGCAGTGATCGCCGCCATAAAGACAAGGACCCCATCGCCCGCAGGCGGTGGGGTCCTTGCCCAGTTCAGCACCAGGAGACAGACACAGCTCCCGGGTCTTTAGCGCTTCAGGTTGACCAGGTCCTGCAGGATCTCGTCGGACGCGGAGATCACCCGCGAGTTCGCCTGGAAGCCACGCTGGGCGACGATCAGGTTGGTGAACTCCTGAGCGAGGTCGACGTTCGACATCTCCAGCGAGCCGCTGGTGAGCGAGCCCCGTCCACCGGTACCGGCGAGCCCGAACTGCGGGACACCACTGTTGACGGTGGTGCGGTACATCGAGCCACCCACCTTCGCCAGACCCGGCGGGTTGTTGAAGGCAGCGAGCGCGACCTGACCCAGCGGCTGCTTGAGGCCGTTGGAGAAAACACCGATCAGCGAACCGGTCGGCGAGATGGTGAACGACTGCAGCGCGCCCATCTCGGAGCCGTTGCCGGAGCCGGTGAGGGTGTTGGTGTCACCGAACTGCGACAGCCCGGTCAGATCGACCGTGATGGGCTGGGTCCAGCCCGCGCCCGGCGGGGTGAACGTGAACGAGTTCGGCGAGGCCAGCTTGCCGGTGGCCGGGTCGAACAGGATCGGCGGGGAGGTCGCGAGTGTGGCGCCGGCGTTGTCCTTGCCGACGGCCTCCCAGGTGTTGGCCGCCGTCTTGGTCAGCTCCCAGTTGATCTTGAAGTCGGTGCCCTGGCCGTCAAAGCTGTTCACGGAGGTGGCCAACGGCACGGTCATCGGCACAGCCGCGTTCAACGGCAGGTTTCCGGCAAGCGTGTTCCGGGTGGTCTGCTCGGGAGCCAGCAGGGTTCCCAGCGGCACCCGAATGTCCTCGACGGCGGCGTTCGGGTTCACCACGCCGTTCTGGGCCATCCAGCCACGCACCACCGCACCGCTGGTCGTGACCAGCAGGCCGCTCTCGTCGAAGTCGAAGGCGCCGGCACGCGTGTACAGCGTCTCGCCACCCTGGCGGACGGCGAAGAAGCCGTCACCCTGGATGGCCAGGTCCGTCGAGCGTCCGGTCAGCTGGTTGGCGCCCTGACCGAAGTTCGTGCTGATGCCGCCGAGCCGGACGCCGAGTCCGACCGCCGCCGGGTTGGTTCCGCCGTTGCCGCCCTGCGGCGCGCCGGCGGCCTTGAGTAGCTGGCTGAGGTTGTCCTCGAAGACTGTGCTGCTGGACTTGTAGCCCGCGGTGTTGACGTTGGTGATGTTGTTACCGACGACATCCATCATGGTCTGGTGGGCACGCAGACCCGAGATGCCGGAGAAAAGCGAGCGGAGCATGGTTCTCCTACTTGTTGCGGTGGGGGAAGGGGAATCGGCGCTTCAGCTGGGCGGCGCCACCTTGGTGATGCGTGCGAGCGGCACATCCTTGTCCCCCACTCGCAGGGTCGGTCCATCCGTTCCACCGAAGTTCGCCGCGGTGACGACTCCGGTGGCGGTCGTTCCGTCTGATCCCAGATAGGTCACCGAGCGCCCCAGAAGGGCACTCGTGCCGGCCACCTGCTGGCTGGCGAGGAGCTGGCTGTTGGTCTTGGCCAGCTCCTCGAGCTTCTCGACCATGGTGAACTGCGCGGTCTGCGCCATGAACTGGGTGCTGTCCGCGGGCTTGGTCGGGTCCTGGTACTTCAGCTGCGCGACAAGAAGACTGAGGAACACGTCCTTGCCGAAGGCCGCCTTTCCGTCCTTGGTGCGTCCTGCTGCCGAGGCGCCGGCGGTCGAGGCCGCCGAGTTGGCGCCCAGAGGCGAGATACCTGCCATGAGAAGGAACGCTCCTACAGTCGGATGTCGAGAGTGCGGTCGGCACTCCCACGGGTAGTTGATGACACCGGAACGGCCGGTCCACGGTCCGTGCCGCCATTGGAGGCAGACGACTGGTTCCGCCGCTGCCGTCCATCGCCTCCCGGCGCCGGATCGAAGGCTGACCGCTGGTCGGCTCCTTGACGGGAGTCGTCCCGGACGTCGATCGAACCGGCGGTCAGTCCGGACGCGGCGAGCTCGGCGCGCAGCTGCGGCAGCGATTCGCGCACCAGCTCACGCGCCGCCCCGTTCTCCACCTGCAGCTGCAGGCTCACAGTTCCGGCACGCATTTCCATCTGCACCTGGACGGCGCCGAGGTCGGCCGGGTGGAGCTGCAGCGAAAGCGCGTAGCTGCCGTCCGCTGCTCGCCGCATCGGTGCTACCGACATCACCATCTGCTGCGCGGGAGTGCGGTCCACGGGCTGCGGCACTGCCGTCGGTGCTTGGTTGGTGCTGGCGGCCGGTGCCGCCGGCGCCGCAGCGGTCTGCGATCCGGGAACGGACGCAGCCGCGCCACCACTGTCAGACATCACGGCTGCGGGAGCGGGCACGGGCGCTCCGGCGGACGCCGGACCGTTCGACGAGACCTCCGTCGCCGGAACCGTCGAACCGGCTGCAGCGGTTACCGGTGAATCGGCTCCGGACGGATCGGCAGGCACGTCCGCTGCTACCTGCGCGGCGGCCGGATAGCTCAGCTCCTGCTGCTGCGGTGTGGTTCCGACGGCGTCCGCCGCCATGGCCTGAGCGGCGGTCGGCAAGGCGTCGGACGCCTTGGCTCCGGAAGCGGGCGACCCGCCGGGGATGGCGGTCGCGGCGGTCTGCACCGGGACGGGCACCTCAGCCGACGGTGCGGACTGGCCAGGCATGGACGCGGACGTTCCGGCAGACGTGCCTGCGGTCTGGTCCGGGCGGGTCGCCGCCACGCCGGTCAGCTCTGCGTCGGCCGGCTGCGCTGCGGCACGCTGGTCGGCCGGCAAGCCGTCGACCTGCCCCATGCCCGTTCCGCCGGTGATCCCGGCGGCATCGGCGGACGGGCCGACCGCGACACTGCGCCCAGCCCCGAACGGTGATGCAGCTGCTCCGGCCACATCGGGCATTCCGTTACCGGGAGCTTGGACCGACCCGGCCAGCGCTGCGGGGATCGTCGCGGGAGCAACCGCGGCGACCTCCCTACCGAGCGAGACTGCCGCGGACGACCCTGCCGCGAATGGCGCCGTAAGGACGCCCACCGCGACACCGGTCAGCTGAGCGTCTGCTCCGGGCAGGGCGACATCGACGAGGGCGGGCGGCGTGGCCATCGGAGCACCCGGCGGCTGCGCCTCCGCCGACTCCGCAGCCACGACGGCTCCACCGTCGGCCGGGGACGGTCCGGGCAGCGCCTCGTTCCGCGCAGCAGGATCGATGGCGGCGGTGCGGCCGGCGGATCGGGTGGCGGAAGGCCGGCCGCTGACCGCGGTGCCAGTGGACAGGGGCGACCCGGCCGCCGCATCGCAGCCGTCCTTGGGCGCCTTGCCGGCGGGCGAAGGTCGCGGCCCCGCGGGGCCGGACGTGCCAGCCACCGCGCTCAGCACGTCGGAGAACCCGTCATCGGCGGGCCGGCCGGTCCTGCGTCCTCCCGGCCGCGAGGAAGCCGGCACGGGGGCAGCGGGCACACAGACGTCAGGCGTCATGCGGCATCTCCAGCGTAGGAAAGGACGCGGCGGACGTAGTTCTGCGTCTCCGCGTAAGGGGGAATTCCGTCGTACTTGCGCACTGCACCCGGCCCGGCGTTGTACGCGGCCAGTGCCAGTGCGGTGGAGCCGAAGGTCTTCAGGTGACTGGCAAGCAGCCGAGCCGCTCCGTCGACGGCCTGGCGCGGATCCATCGGATCCACACCCAGCTCCCGAGCCGTTCCCGGCATGATCTGCATCAGTCCCCGGGCACCTGCGGGACTGACCGCGCGGGGGTTGAAGCTGGACTCGGCCTTCGCCACGGCCGCAAGCAGTGCCGGCGGAACCCCGTACTTGCTGCCCGCGGCGGCGAACAGCGGCGCGTACTGCGCCCCGGCCGCACTCCGCAGGCTTGCCGGCAGGGGGCCGACCGATCCGGCGGCGGCCGACGCCGCGGCGCGGAAGTTCGAGGAGCCCAGCTCGGCGGCCGACCCTGCGTCGGGAAGGATGCGCCGGATGGCGGTCGGGGTCCGGGTGATCTCCTGGACCTTCACCACGTCACCGCTGCGCGGGGCCACGACCATGGTGTTGTTGCCGGCGTAGATGCCGATGTGGTCCACGGGTGAGCCGAAGGCCACCAGATCGCCCGGGCGCGCCGCCGCGAGGTTCGGAACGGCGGTTCCGGCGCGAGCCTGATCCCGGCTCACCCGGGGGACCTCGATGCCGAACTCGCTGAACACCTTCTGCACCAGGCCGGAGCAGTCCAGGCCGGTGGCCGGGTTCGTGCCACCCCACACGTACGGAACTCCGAGGTACTTCCGGGCCGCGCGCACGACGTCATCTCCGGAGGGCTGACCGGCGCCGCCGGCCGCTACGTCGCCGGACGCCGGGCTCTGCGCCACGCGCAGTGCCGCGGAGAAGGCGTTGCCGGCGCCCGGGCGGGACGACACCGCCGGTGGAGGAAACATCTGCTGCAGCACGGCAATCCGGGCCTGCACCTCGGCAAGGGACATCAGCTCGCTCGCCCTTTCCGGTAGGTGCGCCCCACGACGAGCTCGTCGATGGCGCGGTCGTCTTCCCGCAGAACCTCGCGCTGGTACTCCGCGCGGTGCCGCTCGTCCAGCCGTCGCAGAGCGCTCTCAGCGCCGGCGGCAACGGTCCACGCACCGAATGCTTCGGCACGATCCCGAGTGGCCTGGAGCTGCAGACCCTCGGCGGATCGCACGGACAACGCCCGCGCCGTGGACTGCTGACGCGAGGCGAGAAAAGCGGACAGCGCAACGACTTCCCGGCCGGACTGCACCGAGTTCTGGTACCGGTCCAGGCTGTCCTGGACGGCACCGGCCGCGGCGACCTCGGCGGCCACCGCGGTGCCGAGGCGGGCCCGCGCCTGCTCCTGCTGCAACGTGCGAACCCGAAGGACCGTGGCAAGCGGGAACCGGTAGCGCCTCATGCGGCACGCACCAGGTGCGACAGGTGCGCCCAGCTGATCTCGGCAGGCACGGATTCCTCCATGCCCTGCTGCAGGAACGCCTTGATGTGGTCGAGCAGCAGCACGGCCCGGTCAACCGTCGGGTTGCTGCCGGCGGAGTACGCGCCGATCTCGATCAGCTCCCGCGCCTCGCGGTGCGCGGCCATCATCCGGCGCAGCGCCGTGGCGTCGGCCCGCTGCTCCGGCGATGTGATCGCCGAGGTGACGCGGGAGATCGACTCAAGCACGTCGATACTGGGAAAGTGACCCTCGGTCGCCAGCCGGCGGGTGAGCACCACGTGGCCGTCCAGAATGGAGCGCGCGGTGTCGCCGATCGGCTCGTTCATGTCGTCGCCCTCGACGAGCACGGTGTAGAGGCCGGTGATGCTCCCGCGCTCGGTGGCTCCCGCCCGCTCCAGCAGCTTGGGCAGCAGCGCAAAGACCGACGGCGGGTAGCCGCGGGTTGCGGGCGCCTCGCCGGCGGACAGGCCCACCTCGCGCTGCGCCATCGCCATCCGGGTGAGGCTGTCCATCATGAGCACCACATCGGCGCCCTCGTCCCGGAACCATTCAGCGATTCGCGTGGCGGTGAAGGCGGCGCGCAGTCGCACCAGGGGCGGGGAGTCCGACGTGGCCACGACCACGACCGATCGAGCCAGACCCTCGGGCCCTAGGTCATTCTCCAGGAACTCGCGGACCTCTCGGCCTCGCTCACCGACCAGGGCGATGACCGACACCTGCGCGTCGGTGCCGCGGGCAATCATGGACAGCAAGCTGGACTTGCCGACGCCCGATCCGGCGAAGATGCCGAGGCGCTGACCCCTGCCGCAGGGCATGAGGGTGTCCATCGCCCGCACACCCAGCGACAGCTGGCGATCGATGCGCGCACGCGACAGCGGCGGCGGCGCGAGCATGTCGACGTCGTAGGAGGGCAGCGCATCGAGTGCCGGCCCGCCGTCCATCGGAGTGCCGAGACCGTCCAGGACGCGACCGAGCAGCTGCGCACCGATCCGTAACCGACGTGGCCCGCCCGTGGCGGTGACGCGGCTGCCGCCCCGCACACCGGCGAGATCGGCGAGCGGCAGGCAGGCCAGCCCGCTGGGATGCAGAGCCACCACCTCGGCCGGAAGGGGGCCTGCATCGGTGTGTACATGCACGAGTTCGCCGATGGCCGCGGGCAACCCGCTCACGGTCAGGCTCAGTCCGGAGATGCCGCTGACGACGCCGGAGACCTGGGGCTGCGCGGCGGCCTCCATGCGGGCCAGTTGCTGGGCGAGGGTGTTCATGAGTTCAGCACCTCGCGCACGCGGGCCAGAGACGCCTCGAGCCGGGCGTCGATCCGCGCCGACCCCGCGTCCATCACGCAGCCGCCCGGGGCGACACTGTGGTCCGGGACGACGGTGACCCGCCGGCCACCGGCGAGCGCCACGACGTCGGTTACGGCATCCGCCTCCGACGGCGACAGGCGCAGCACCACCGCTTCGCCCTCCGGCGCGAGCCGGAACGCCCGGACGACGGCGTCGCGCACCGGGGATACGGCAACGGCCAGCTCACGGCCGATCAGCGCTTCGGCGAGCCGGTATGCCGCCTCGACAATCTCCCGCTCCACGGGCAGGAACTCCGCGGCCGCCATGGCCTCCAGCTGCTGAATCGCGTCGGTGAGGGCCGCCACGGCGCCGTCCAGTGCAGTCTTCTGCGCGCGCAGCGCCACGGACGCGGCGGCAGCGGCAGCACGAGCAGCAGTCTGCGCGTCACGCCGGGCCTCCGACATGCCTTCGGCGTAGCCGTCCGCGTAACCGGCGTCGCGGCCTTGCGCGGTTGCAACACGAACCTTGTCGAGAAACACCTGCTCCAGCACCGGACTGACCAGCCGTGGGTCGGCTCCGGCGGTGGCAGCGTAGGGGTTGCTGCGCAGGTCGGCGTCCATCCGGGCCGGCGTTGCGGCCCAGTCGGCCGTACCACCGCGAATGACGCGGGAGGGGCGTCGCTCAGCTGACAAACTCCTCACCGCCCCGGGAGATCATCAGCTGACCTGACTCCTCGAGCGCACGGATCGCGTGCACGATGCGGCCCTGCGCTTCCTCCACGGTCGCAAGGCGCACCGGTCCCAGCAGGTCGATCTCGTCGGACAGGTTCTCCGCCGCACGACCGGACATGTTCTTCATGATCTTTTCGCGGACGTCCGTCCGGACGCCCTTGAGGGCCGCGGCCAGGTCGCTGGTCTCGATCTGACGCAGCACGATCTGGATCGACTTGTCGTCGAGCATGGTGATGTCCTCGAAGACGAACATCTTGGCCCGCACCTGCTCGGCGAGCTCGGGATCGCGTCGCTCCAGGCCTTCCAGGATCATGCGCTCTGTCGCCCGGTCGGACTTGTTGATGATGTCGACGAGGAGCTCCAGCCCGCCGGGGGTGGAGAAGTCGCTCGGCTGCAGCACGGAGGACAGCTTGCGCTCCAGCGTCTGCTCGACCTGCTTGATGATCTCGGGCGACGTGCGGTCCATGGTGGCGACCCGGTGGGCGACATCCGCCTGGAGCTCGGGCGAGAAGCCACTCAGGGTCAGCGCGGCCTGGTCGGGCGACATGTGAACCACGACCAGCGCCACGGTCTGCGGGTGCTCGTCCTGCAGGAACGACAACAGCTGGCGGGCGTCGGCACGATGCAGGAACTGGAACGGCATCTCCATCATCGACGCCGTCAGTCGAGCCATGATCTCTTTGGCCTTTTCCGGACCCAGCGTCGCCTCGAGCACCTCGCGGGCGAAACCGACGCCACCGCGAGCGACGTGCTGGCTCGCGTTCATCATCATGGAGAACTCTTCGAGCACCGAGTCCATCTCGGCGGTCTCCACGGAGTTCAGCCGGGCGATCTCGGCGGTGAGCGCCTCCACCTCGCTGTCACGCATGGACGCCATCACCTTGGCGCTCTTCTCCCGGCCCATCTGAACCAGCAGTACCGCCGCCTTGCGCAGCCCGTTGTCAGGCACTACGACCTCCGATCCGCGAGCCAGCCGCGCAGCAGCTGGGCTACCTCATCCGGCTGGCGCTCCACGAGATCGCCGATGTCGTCACGCAGGCTCACCCGGGCAAGTTCGTCCGGCGACGGGGCTGTCGACTTCTCGATCGCCAGCTGCTCCGACCGCTCGCTCGCCCGGCTCTCCAGGGCGGCGAGGGTGCGGCGTGCCTCCTCGAGCTCCAGGCGCTCCTCGGAGGCGAGCAGCACCGTGCTCTCCCGCTTCTTGGAACGCCAGATCGCGAGCAGCAGGAAGATGCCGAACAGCACCACCGCCAGCACGGTCTTGCCCAGCGAGATGAGCTCGGCCTTGCGCGCCGCCGCGGCGGCCTCCTTCAGCTCCTTCTCGGCGTTCTCGGCCGCCGTGTCGTCGAAGCCGAGCGCATCGACGGTCACCGTGTCGCCGCGGTCGGCCTGCACGCCGGCCGCTGTGGTGACCAGGGCCTCCACCTTGTTCATGTCCACCGCACCGGCGGCGTTCTCGTCGAGCAGCACGGCCACGGACAACCGCTTGACCGCGCCGGGGGTGGCCACGCTCTCTTCGACGACCTTGCCCACGGCGTTGTCCTGGGTGTTGCTCTCGCGGACGTAACTGCTCTCACCCGTGCCGGGAGCGATCGGTACTCCGTTGTTGTCCGGCCCGAGAATTCCGGCCCCGGGGGTGCCGGCACCGGCGTAGGTCTCCTTGGTGGTCGACGAGCTCAGCGGCGGGGTGTTGGGCTCGGCCACGTACCGCTCGGTCTTGGTCTGCCGCTGGTCGAAGTCCAGATCCGCGGTCACCTTCACGACGGCGCCGCCGACACCGACGACCGGCTCGAGCATCTTCTGCACCGCGTCCGACATGGCCTGCTCGTAGTCCGCGGTCTGCTGGCTCCGCATGTCCCCGCCGCCCCCACTGGTGCCGACCTGACCCGGGGCCTTCAGCATCCGGCCGGCCGCGTCGGTCACCGTGACGTCCTTGGGGTCGAGACCCGCGACGCTGGACGACACCAGGTGCACGATGGAGGACACCTGCTCCCCAGACAGCGGCTTCTCGGGCGCCGTCTTGATCAGCACCGATGCACTGGGCTTGGGGCTCTCGGCGGCGAAGACGCTCTCCTTGGGCACCACCAGATGCACGACGGCGCTCTCCACGCCGTCGATGACCGTGATGGTGTTGGTGAGCTCCCCTTCCAGAGCGCGCTGGTACTGCACCTGCTGCTGGAACTCCGAGGTGGTGATGCTCTGCTTGTCGAGCAGCGCGTAGCCCGAGGTTCCACCGGTGGGCAGTCCCTCGCTGCTCATGTCGATGCGCAGTTGGTAGACGTCCTTCTGCGGAACCAGGATCGTCTTGCCGCCGTCGGCGAGCTCGTACGGCGTGCCGCCGGCGGACAGCTTCTCGGTGATCGCACTGGCGTCCGAGGACTCGAGGCTGCTGTACAGCGGAACCATGCTCGGCTTGGAGGCCCAGGACGAGAACAGCACGCCGCCCACCAGCAGGCCGATCACAGCCAGGACGGTGACCACCTTCTGGCCCGCGGTGAAGCCGGCCAGGATGTCGCGACCGCGGCGCGCCAGCAGAGAAACGTCAAAGCCCATCACATCGGCATCCGCATGATCTCGTTGAACGCATCCACGGCGCGGTTACGCACCGCGACAGTGAGCTCGGTGGCCAGCGATGCCTGGGTGCTGGCGATCATGTAGTCGTGGACGTCGGTGAGGTCGCCCGTGGCGGCCGACTTGGCCATCTCGTCGCTGTTCGCCTGCAGCTTCTGGACCTGCTCGACACCCTTGGTGAGCGTCTCGCCGAAACTCGAGCCGCTGACCTTGGAGGCGGAAGTGCTGCCCGCACTGGGAAAACTGAGCGGCGTGAAACCGCCGATGGGGCCGATGCTCATGTCTACCTGCCGATCTGCAGTGCAGTGGTGTACGCCTCGTGCGCCCTGCTGACCACGGCCAGGTTCGCCTGGTATCCGCGCTGAGCCATCATCAGCTGCGTCATCTGGTCACCCAGATCGATGTCCGGCATGCGGACCAAGCCCTCGTCGTCGGCCAGCGGGTGATCCGGCTGGTAGACGAGGCGGCCCTCGGCGTCCCCGTGCGCCGCTCCGGCGACCACGACACCGCCACTGCCGTCGGCGCCCTGCACCGAGCGGGCGACGATGTAGCGGGCCTGGAACGCGTCTTGGTCCGTCGGCCGGGCCGTGTTGATGTTCGAGATGTTGTCCGACACCGCGTCCAGCCACTTGCGGTAGGCGTACGCGCCGGATCCGGCAGCCGTGAGGGCGTTGAACATCAGGCACCGCCCTTGATGGCCGTGCGCAGCAGCGAGAACTTGCTGTTGATCGCATTGACGGCCAGCTGGTACTGCAGCCCGGTGTCCATCAGCGACAGCGTCTCCTCGTCGAGGTTGACGTTGTTGCCGTTCATGCGCGTCGGCTCGAGGGACCGGCCCGTGGTGGCCTGCACATTGGGGTTGTCCCCGGCGGCGAGTGCGCCGCGCAGAGATGCCTCGAAGTTCACGCGGCCGGCGAGGTAGCCGGGCGTCTCGATGTTCGACACGTTGGTCGCGATGACGCGCTGACGCGTGCTGAGCCCCCGCAGGGCGCTGTGCAGCGCCGTCATGGTGACGTCGTTCACGGACGGTCTCCCGGTGCAAGCGAATACCACTGGGCCGCCGGTCCGTGGCAGCGCTGGAGTGAGCCGTCCGTGCTCAGCTTGCATATCGGCGGTCCGGCCCCGGACTTGAACCGGTTCCTGCACTTCACCCGACCGGGCGATTTGCCTGCGCGCATCCGGACCCGGCCCGTGCGTGCATGCGGTCCGAAAAAGAGCGGCCAAAGGCTCAGGCTGAGCCGCCGCACGCCGATGCAATGCCGGAGAGGTTGCGCGCTGACCGCGTGGACCCGAGCGATGAGCATGCCGAGGGAGCAGCACTGTGACGGAGCTAGACGAGATCGTCTCCGAGTTCCTCGTCGAGAGCCATGAGAACCTCGACCAGTTGGACCGCGATCTTCTTGCGCTGGAGCAGGACCCGAACTCGCGGGAGCTGCTCAGCAGCGTCTTCCGCACCATCCACACGATCAAGGGCACCAGCGGCTTCCTCGCCTTCGGGCAGCTGGAGGCCATCAGCCACGTCGGCGAGAACCTGCTGAGCAAGCTCCGCGACGGGGCCCTGGTGCTCAGCTCGGAGATCACCGACGCGCTGCTCGCCATGGTGGACGCCATCCGCCAGCTCCTGCGGACCATCGAGGCGACCGGCCTGGAGGGACAGGCCGACCACGCCGCCCTCATCGCCACTCTGGAGCGCCTGCTGGTGCCCGGTGCCGCCGAGGCGCCGGCAGCCGAGGTGCCTCAGGCGGCTGCTCCCGTCGAGGAGAGCCCTGCCGCCGAACCGGCACCGGCCGAGCCCGCTCCCGCCAAGCCGAAGGCCCGCCGCGCCCCCCGCAAGAAGCCGGCAGCCAAGGCGGCCGCCAAGCCGGCCGACCCGGCGCCACAGGTGCCCGCAGCTGACATCCCCACCGTCATCCCGCACCAGATCGGCGCCGGTAAGGCACCGCTGATCGGCGAGGTGCTGCTGGAGCAGGGCCTCACCCAGAGCGACGTCAGCTTCGGCATCCTGGCGCAGGAGGTCGGCGACGCCCGCCCGTTGGGCGAGATCCTCGTCGACTCAGGCATCACCACGCCCCAGGACGTCAGCTCCGCGCTGGAGACCCAGACCGAGCGCCGCTCGATCGCCGACAGCAGCATCCGCGTCGACGTCGACCTGCTCGACTCCCTGATGCGCCTGGTCGGCGAGCTGGTGCTGACGCGCAACCAGATCGTCGCCCAGGCCATCGCCGGTGGCGATCCGGGCCTGGTGCGGGCGTCCACGCGGCTGAACCTCATCGCCAGCGAGCTGCAGGGCGGGGTCATGAAGACCCGCATGCAGGCGATCGACACCGTCTGGAACAAGCTCCCTCGCGTCATCCGCGACCTAGGTGCCACCTGCGGCAAGTCGGTCCGGCTGGAGATGGAGGGCCGGGACACCGAGCTCGACAAGACGATCCTCGAGGCCGTCAAGGACCCGCTGACCCACCTGGTGCGCAACGCCGTCGACCACGGCATCGAAACACCTGAGGCCCGCATCGCCGCCGGCAAGCCGGCCGAGGGAACCCTGTTGCTGCGGGCGTTCCACGAGGGCGGACAGGTCAACATCGAGATCCGCGACAACGGCGCAGGCATCGACCCTGCCAAGGTCGCGGCCAAGGCGCTGGAGAAGGGCCTGGTCACGCACGAATCACTGGCCCGGATGAACGAGCGCCAGCTGACCGCCCTGATCTTCCTTCCGGGCTTCTCCACGGCGGCCGCCATCACCAACGTCTCCGGACGCGGTGTCGGCATGGACGTGGTCAAGACCAACATCGAGCGCATCGGCGGCACCGTCGACGTCACGAGCGTTCTGGGTGAGGGCAGCACCTTCCGCATCAAGATTCCGTTGACGCTGGCCATCATTCCGGCGCTCACGGTGACGTGCGCGGGTGACCGCTACGCCATTCCCCAGATCAGCCTGGTTGAGCTGGTGCGCCTGGACGGCGAGTCAGCCCGCTCCGGCGTGGAGATGATCTCCGGCACGCCGGTGCACCGCCTGCGGGGCAATCTCCTGCCGCTGGTGCACCTGGACAGCGAACTCGGGCTCGTGCCGCCGCTGCACGAGCCGGCGGACACGCTGTACATCGTGGTGCTGCAGGCCGAGGACCGTCAGTTCGGCCTGGTGGTGGACGACGTCCTGGACACCGAGGAGATCGTCGTCAAGCCGCTGAGCTCACAGCTGAAGGGGGTTCCGGCGTACGCCGGTGCGACCATCCTCGGTGACGGCCGGGTGGCACTGATCCTCGACGTGCTCTCCATCGCCCAGCAGTCGCACGTGCTGCGGGCCGACCGGGACCGCGCCCTGGAGGACCGGGGCGACGGCAACGCCGACCAGCTGGCCCAGCGCGAGTCACTGCTGGTCGTGGCCTGCGGGCCGGAGCGCCGGATGGCGATTCCGCTGGCGATGGTGACGCGCCTGGAGGAGTTCCCGCCATCCGCCATCGAGCACGTCGGCAGCCGGGAGGTCGTGCAGTACCGCGGCAAGATCCTGCCGCTGGTGCGGCTCGGGTCGCTGCTCGGCGCCTACAGCGACGCCGACCCCGACGACGACGTGTCGGTGGTCGTCTACTCCGAGGGCGACCGCAGTGTCGGCATCGTGGTGGACCAGATCCTGGACGTGGTCGAGGAGACCATCACCGACCTGAGCGACGTGGACGACATCGGCCTCACCGGCTCGCTGGTCATTCACGACCGCATCACCGAACTGCTCGACGTCCGGTCGGCAGTTCTGGCCGCAGACGCCCACTTCTTCGACGCGCCGGTTGGCGCCGACTTCGGAGGCTGACCCTCATGCCGCAGTCCCAGTTCTCGACCTTCACAGTGCACGGGCACCTGTTCGGTGTCCAGGTGGAGGCCGTGCAGGAGGTCATCCGCTATCAGGTGCTGACCCGCGTTCCGCTCGCGCCGCCCTCAGTGGGTGGCCTGATGAACCTGCGGGGACAGGTGATCACCGCCGTGGACCTCCGGTGCCGTCTGGGCTTTCCTACCCGTGAGGGCGACGATCTGCCGATGAACGTCGTCGTGCGGACCGAGGAAGGTGCGGTCACGCTGCTCGTGGACAAGATCGGCGACGTCGTCGACGTGTCCCTCGACTCCTACGAGCCGATTCCGGACACCCTGCTCGGCACCGCGGCGGAACTGATCAAGGGCGCGTACAAGCTCCAGGGCCAGCTGCTTCTCGAACTCAACGTCGCGCGGGCCGTCGAGGTCAGCGTTCCGGCGTAGCCCCAGACCTCCCGGGCGCCGGCCCAGCGGGGCCGGACCGCCCTGGGGCGGGAGCGTCCGCCGGCGCATCGGCGATCGGGAGCAGGACGCGGAAGGTCGCGCCCCGCCCCGGCGCCGTCTGCAGCGACACCTGCCCGCCGCTGGCCTCCAACAGCGCGGCAACGATCGCGAGCCCCAGGCCGGCGCCGCCTTGCTCGCGGCTGCGGGCGGTGTCGGCGCGGTAGAAGCGCTCGAACACGCGCTCGGCCTGTTCGGCCGTCATGCCCGGTCCGGCGTCCCGGACCTCGAGCACTGCGTGCCGGCCGTCGTCGGCCCGCCCCACCGCGACGGTGATGGGCGTGCCTGGTGGCGTGTGCGTACGCGCGTTCGCCAGCAGATTGGTCACCACCTGCCGCAGCCGTGCCTCGTCACCGAGGACCACCGGAATGTCGCTCCCCGGGCCGGCTGGCGTGCCGCCGTCTTCGCCGTCCGCTGCGCCCGTGCCGGAAGGCGGCGGCGGCGAACTGGGCACCATGGCGTACGTCCCGAGCATCTCCAGCCGGACCGCCCGATCCGGTTCCAGAGCGGCGACGTCGCGGACGGCTTCGGCGGCGAGCGCGGCGAGATCGACGGGTCGGCGCTGCAGCGGGCGATGCTGGTCGAGCCGGGCCAGCAGCAGTAGGTCCTCGACGAGCAGGCCCATCCGATGCGCCTCGTCCTCGATGCGGCGCATCACCCGCACGAGCTCCGGCCCGTCCGGAACGGCGCCCTGGCGGTACAGCTCCGCGAACCCCCGGATAGAGGTCAGCGGAGTGCGCAGCTCATGGCTTGCGTCGGCGACGAACCGCCGCATCCGGGACTCCGAGGCGCGCGCGGCATCTTCCGAGCGCTGCCGGGCGGCGAAGCTGGACTCGATCTGACCCAGCATCGTGTTCAGCGCGGCTGACAGCTGACCGACCTCGGTGCGCGGGTCTCCGAACGGCACGCGGCGACTGAGATCCCCGGCCGCGATCGCCCGGGCGGTGTCCTCCACCTCGGTCAGGGGGCCCAGGCTGGAGCGGATCACCGCGTAGCTGACCCCGGCCAGCAGCGCGAGCACGGCCGTGCTCACCAGCAGCTCGATCAACGCCAGCCGATCGACGGTGCGGTCCACCTCGCGCAGGCTCAGCGCAACGGTCACCGCCCCCGGCAGAGTCGGCAGCGGCGCGACCAGCACCCGCCACGTCTCGTCCCCGGCCGCGGCGGGAACGGTGAACGGCTCACTTCCCCGCTGGTCCACCTCAGCGGCATCGAGCACTGGCAGAGCAGGCTCGGACTGCCCGGCGTACAGCGGGGCGAGCCGGCCGGTGCCGCGCCCGGTCGGGTCGGTGTACTGGAAGTAGAAGGCGCTCGGCAGCTGTGCCCCACCCGGGCCGTTGGGGATGCGACCGGATTGCTCGATGCGGCTGATGAAGTTCTGGCTCACCTGCACCAGCTGGGCGTCGACGCGCTGCACCAGGTAGCCGCGCAGCGCGGCGGCGGCGGCCACGCCGGTGCACGCCAGCGCCAGCACCACCAGCGAGAGCACGGCGGCGACCAACCTGATCCGCAACGGCGTGCGGTGGGCCAGCGACCGCAGTGGCCCGACGGCTGTGCTTCCGACAGCTGTGCTTGCCACGGCCGTGCCGCCGCCCGTTGTGCTCACGACGGCCGGCGCAGGACATAGCCGACGCCCCGGACCGTCTGGAGCAATCGCGGTTCGGTGGTGTCGACCTTGCGCCTCAGGTACGACACGTAGGACTCGACGACGTTGGCGTCACCACCGAAGTCGAATTGCCATACGTGGTCGAGGATCTGCGCTTTGGACAGCACCCGCCCCGGGTTGCGGAGGAAGTAGCGCAGCAGTTTGAACTCCGTCGGCGAGAGCTGAACGAGCTGGCCGGCCTTGGTCACCTCGTGGGTCTCGTCGTCGAGCTCGATGTCGGCGTACCGCAGCCGGGGACCAGCCGCCGGAGCGGCGGCCGCGACGGTCTCCCCGGTGCGGCGGAGCACGGCCCGAACGCGGGCCAGCACCTCCTCCAGGCTGAACGGCTTGGTGACGTAGTCGTCGGCGCCGAGCGTGAGCCCGCTGACCCGGTCCTCGACGGCGTCCCGTGCGGTGAGGAACAGCACCGGCACGGCCACCGAGTCCGCCCGCAGCCGCCGGACCACCTCGAAGCCGTCCATTCCCGGCATCATCACGTCGAGCAGCACCAGATCCGGCCGGTACCGGCGCACCTGCTCGAGCGCCTCCTCGCCGTCGGCGGCCGCCCGCACGTCGAACCCGGCGAAGCGCAGGCTGGCGGCCAGCAACTCGCGGATGTTCGGCTCGTCGTCGACGACGAGCAGCTGCGCCTCCGCGCCCACCGGCCCTCCTCGCTTGTCGAACCGCTTCCGCTTCCTGAACAGCACGATAGGCAGGTGCCACTTTGCCCGCGTGCCGCTGACGCTGCTGTTCGGGCACACCCTCGAGGCGCTTGCAAGCGGCACCCGCGTCACCCACCGCCTCGAGATCCACGGGCCCGAGCCGACCAGGTCGGACCGGAGCTGGGGCCGCAGATCAGCGGTGACTTCCCGGTCGCCATGGATGAGCTGCTTGCGGCCGCTCGGGACCGGTCCGCGCGCACGCTGAACGCCTGACGCATGCTGGCGGTGTGAGCAGAGCCCTGCGCAGCGAGTTCAGCGACGCCGACCTCAGCCCCGGTCTGCTTCTCTGGCGGGTCACCAACGCCTGGCAAGCGGCCCAACGCGCCGCACTGCGCCCGTTCGACCTCACCCACGTGCAGTTCGTCCTGCTGGCCTCACTGGCCTGGCACCAGGGCGAGTCCCCGGTCACCCAGCGGCAACTGGCGCAACATGCCGGGGCGGACCCGATGATGACCTCTCAGGTGCTGCGGACTCTGGAGGCCAAGGGGCTCGTCGAACGCCGGCCCCACCCCACTGACGCCCGCGCCCGAGCACTGATCGCGACGCCTCCCGGTGTCGATCTCGCCAACCGCGCCAACGCCGCCGTCGAGCGCGCGGACCGCGACTACTTCGCTGTCCTCGGTGAAGACCACCCCTCGTTCACCCGGATGCTCGCGCGGCTCACCCACCGGTGACCCTGAGTAACCCTCGTCGGGCGACCCTCGGCGAAGGCCGCGGGTGGCCTCACCGGGGGACCGCCCCGCGGTCAGCCCGCCGCTGCCCCGAGCGTGACCCTCGCGGTGCGGGTCTCGCCGTTGCGCTGGTAGCGCACCGTCACCTCGTCCCCCGGCTGCTGTGACCGCACTGCGGCGGGCAGATCGCTCGAAGTCTCGATCTCGCGGTCGCCGAAGCGGGTGATGACGTCGCCCGCGCGCAGGCCCGCCTTGCCGGCGGCACTTCCCCTGGTCACGCTGGCGAGCAGCGCGCCTCCGTCTTCGTTGTCCCCCATCTGCACACCGAGGACGGCCACCTGAGGACGCTCACCGCGGGCAAGCGTCTCGGCGACCTGGCGGGCACGGTCGACCGGGATGGCGAAGCCCAGACCTATGTTCCCGGACTGGCCGGTGCTGCCCAGCGTGGCGATGGCCGAGGTGATTCCGATGACATGCCCGTTCCCGTCGACCAGCGGCCCGCCGGAGTTGCCGGGGTTGATCGCCGCGTCCGTCTGGATGGCGTCGTCCAGCGAGGCTTGCCCCGACGGGCCCTGACCACCACCGAGGCCTACCTGGCGGTGCAGTGCCGAGACGATGCCTGCCGTGACGGAGCCCTCCAGGCCGAGTGGACTGCCGATTGCCAGGGCGGTCTCACCGACCTCGATGGAGGCATCCGTGCCGAAGGTGGCCGGCGTCAGCCCGGTGACCCCGTCCACGTCCAACACGGCGAGGTCGGTCGCCGGACTACGACCGACGATCGTGGCGTCCGCCGTCCGGCCGTTGGCGAACCGGACGCGAACGCTGCCACCATCGGCCGCCGCCTCGACCACATGGTTGTTGGTGAGGATCGCGCCTTCGGTGTTCATCACCACCCCGGACCCCTCGCCTGCCTGCCCCCCGCCGCGCACCTGGATCGACACCACGCTCGGTTGCACCGTGGCGGCCACCCCGGCCAGCGAGGACGTGTCCGCTGTGTTGTCGGCGTCTCCGGCTGGGCCGTCGTCCGCCACGGTCGTGACGGCGGCCGTGTCCGCACCGGAGCCATCGTCGACCAGGGCCGCCCCCGTCGCCCCGCTGGCGACGGCCAGCACGCTCGCCGCCGCACCGGTTGCCACCCATCGGCGCCAGGGGCGGTGCTGGTCTGACGCGGCAGGCGGCGCAGGGGGCAGTGGCTGGTAGCGATCCGCCGGGCCGAGCGGGGGAAGCGGCTGCGTCGGGGACGGGTCGGCGGACGTCCACCACGGAAAGGCGGGTTCGTCCGCGGCGGAGGCAGGGTCGATGTCGGTTCGCATGGGTCCACGGTGGCGGGCGCACCTGGAAGGGACCTGGCCGCCGACTGTGAAGAAGCTGTGAAACCTGACCCGCGGGTGTGCTGGGAGCAGCCAGAGGCCTCCGACGCACCCGTGCGCCATGGTTGACGGCACCGGTGGGTACGACCCGAGGTGCAGCGGCACAGTGTCCGGGAATGCAGCGGACCAGCCGATGCTTGAAGGTGCAACTACTCCGGGAGGGCCCGAGATGGCCAAGCACGCGTCGACCGCAGTTCCGCTGCACCCGCTGCTCGCCGAGCGATGGAGCCCGCGGGGGTTCGACGCACAGCACCGGCTGAGTGACACGCAGGTCATGGCGCTGCTCGAGGCGGCTCGCTGGGCACCGTCGTCGGTCAACAGCCAGCCGTGGCGCTTCCTGGTCGGCCACCGCGGGGACTCCACCTTTGCGGGGCTCCTGGAATCACTGGCGGCGGGCAACCGGCTGTGGGCCGGGAACGCCAGCGCGCTGATCCTGGTGGCCGCGGAGACGGCGGACCCGATGACCGGCGCAGCCCGCAGCCACGCCTTGTACGACGCCGGCCAGGCGGTCGCTCTCCTCACGGCGCAGGCGCAGGCCGAAGGGCTCGGCGTCCACCAGATGGGCGGGTTCTCCGCCCGACGGGTGATGGAGAACTTCGGCCTCGATGCCGCCCTGACGCCGGTCATCATCCTCGCCGTCGGCAAGCCCGACCCCGCCGCGACGCTCCCCGACGATCTGGCCACCCGGGAACGGGCTCCTCGCGTCCGCAAGCCGCTGGAGGAGCTACTGATCCCGGTCGCCGGTACCGTGGTGGCGCACTCCGCCTAACCACGGCGTTCCGCGGGGCGTTGCCGTCCAACTACGTGCTCAATTCGGCGGCTGCTGCGGCTCGAGCTCTTTCCCGCCTCCTAGAGCCAGGCCACCGCGTACGAGTGAAGTGCTGGTCCGAGAGTCGGCCATCTGGGAGGCTGCGGTCATGTCGATCGCCCCAGGCCGCACCGCGGCCCCTCCCCAGCGGGGGGTGCCAACCCCCGGCCCGGCCTCACCGGGCGTCCACGGTTGGGCGCCGCCGGGGCCGGAGGCCTGGGGCACGGTCGCCAACTGGGTAACCGCTTTCCGTACCGTCGCCGGTGTCGCCTTGGCGATCGTCGCGCTGACGACGGGTTCGTGGGTGCTGCTCGGCGCCGCCTACGCCGTCTACTGGGTCGGCGACACCGCGGACGGGTTCGCCGCGCGCCTGCTCGATCAGGAGACCCGACGAGGTGGGGTAGGCGACATCGTCTGCGACCGGCTGTGCACCGGCGCGTGCGCCGCCGCGCTCGTCGTGATGGCGCCGTGGACCTGGCCCGCGGTGGCGGTGTTCCTCGTCCAGTTCGCCGTTGTCGACCTGTGGCTGTCGCTGTGCTTCCTGCGCTGGCCGCTGCTGAGCGTCAACTACTTCTGGCTCGTCGACCGGCCGCTCTACCTGTGGAATTGGTCGCCGCCCGCCAAGGCCGTCAACACCACCGGGCTGATCGTCATCCTGGTGGCGACCGGGTCCGCGGCGGCCGGAGCGATCTTTGCCTTGGCGGGTCTGGCGGCCAAAGTGGCCTCCGCCTCGCGGATGCGCCGGCTGCTGAGCGAGCGGGACCGCCCGGCCACCTCGTGACCTACTGCTTGACCTTCGTCGTCGCGGCGATATCCGCCGTACTGCCGGTGGTCAACGTGGAGGCGTACCTGCTCATGGTCGTGGCCAAATCGGTCAGCTACCAGGTCTGGGCGCTGGCGCTGACGGCCGCCGCGGGGCAGACGCTGGGAAAGCTTGTCCTGTTCCTGTGCGCCAGAGGTGCTCTGCGCAGCCAGCGGCTGCAGAGCTGGTACGAGCGCCGCGTCGCCAAGGCGTCCCGCAAGCGCGGTGCGGCCACGATGCAACGCTGGTCGGAGCGGCTGAACCAGCTGAGCAGCAAGCGCGCGGGTGCCTTCGCCGTCGTCTTCGTCAGCGCGTCGGTCGGGCTGCCACCGCTGCTGCTCATCAGCGTCCTCGCCGCGGGCACGGCCCTGTCGGCCGCCGCCTTCACCGCTGCCTGTCTCAGCGGCCGATGGCTGCGGTTCGCCCTCCTCGTTCTCGCGCCGGGAGCCCTTGCGCTATGGTCCTGATTCATCACCAGCGGGAGCTCGCACCAGCGGGCTGAGAAGGCGGCTAAAGGGCCGCCGACCGACGAACCTGACCGGGTAATGCCGGCGTAGGGAGTGTTTTTCCGCAATGACAGCTGTTGACGTTTCTTCAGGCACGCCTTCTGAGCCCTCCGACCCCGACACCGCACATTCGCACGCGATTCCGGCGCAGGCCGGTCCGGCCACCGTCTCCACCGGCCCGATCCCCGGCAGCCGCAAGATCTACCTGGCCGGGCCGCGCGATCTGCGCATCCCGATGCGGGAGGTGCCGCTGTCGACCGGTGACAGCGTGGTGCTCTACGACACCTCCGGTCCGTACACCGACCCCGAAGCCAGCATCGACATCCGTGCCGGCCTGCCGGCGCTGCGCGCTGACTGGATCGAGCGGCGCGGCGACACCGAGGCCTACGAGGGGCGCGCGGTGCGCCCCGAGGACGACGGCCGCCGTCCCGACGACCTGCGGGGCCTGGACGCCGTCTTCCGCGGCACGCCGCGCCCGCCGCGTCGGGCGACGGGCGGCGCGGCCGTCACGCAGCTCGCGTACGCGAAGCGCGGCGAGATCACGGATGAGATGGCCTACATCGCGGCCCGTGAGGGGCTGCCCGCGGAGCTGATCCGCGACGAGGTCGCCGCCGGCCGTGCGGTGATCCCGGCGAACGTCAACCACCCCGAGGCCGAGCCGATGGCGATCGGCCGGGCACTGATGGTGAAGATCAACGCCAACCTCGGCAACTCGGCCGTCACCTCCTCGATCGAGGAAGAGGTCGACAAGATGGTGTGGGCGATCCGATGGGGCGCCGACACGGTGATGGACCTGTCGACGGGCCGCAACATCCACACCACCCGCGAGTGGATCCTGCGCAACTCCCCCGTCCCGATCGGCACCGTCCCGATCTACCAGGCGCTGGAGAAGGTCAACGGCAAGGCCGAAGAGCTCACCTGGGACATCTACCGCGACACCGTCATCGAGCAGTGCGAACAGGGCGTCGACTACATGACGGTGCACGCGGGCGTGCTGCTGCGCTACGTGCCGCTGACCGCCAAGCGCAAGACCGGCATCGTCTCGCGCGGCGGCTCGATCCTCGCCGCCTGGTGCCTCGCGCACCATCAGGAGAACTTCCTCTACACGCACTTCGAGGAGCTTTGCGAGATCCTGCGGGCGTACGACGTCACGTACTCCCTCGGTGACGGCCTGCGCCCCGGCAGCGTCTACGACGCCAACGACGAAGCCCAGCTCGCGGAGCTTCGGACCCTGGGCGAGCTCGGCCGGATCGCCCGCGCGCACGACGTCCAGGTGATGATCGAGGGCCCCGGGCACGTGCCGATGAACAAGATCGAAGAGAACATGCGCCTGCAGCAGGAGATCTGCGACGAGGCGCCGTTCTACACCCTCGGCCCGCTCACCACCGACATCGCGCCCGGCTACGACCACATCACCTCCGCGATCGGCGCCGCGATGATCGGCTGGTACGGCACCGCGATGCTCTGCTACGTCACGCCGAAGGAGCACCTGGGCCTGCCGGACCGCGACGACGTCAAGCAGGGCGTCATCGCCTACAAGATCGCGGCGCACGCCGCGGACGTCGCGAAGGGCCACCCGGGGGCACAGGTGTGGGACGACGCGCTGTCCGACGCCCGCTTCGAGTTCCGGTGGACCGACCAGTTCAACCTGTCCCTCGACCCGGAGACCGCGCAGTCGTTCCACGACGAGACGCTGCCCGCGGCGCCGGCGAAGACGGCGCACTTCTGTTCCATGTGCGGGCCGCACTTCTGCTCGATGCGCATCAGCCAGGACGTGCGCGCCTACGCCGAGCAGAAGGGCCTCGACGAGGAGGCCGCGCTGCAGGCCGGCATGGCCGAGAAGGCCGAGGAGTTCGCCCGCCAGGGTGGCCGGATCTACCTGCCGACCGTTTCCGAGGACTGACCCGCCGGACTGCGGCGTTCCGCCGCCCGGCGTCGCGGCCGTCCGGGGCGAAGGCACGTCCTGGCTCGGTGTTGCAGGAGAGCGCAACTTCTCGCCGAGATTGCGCTGTCGTGCAACACACGAGCGCGCGCAATGCCCGCCGTCGGACGAGCGGTCAGCCGCGGCGCCACAGCCGGCGGC
>JALYNC010000011.1 GCA_030773415.1 Actinomycetota bacterium | reverse complement strand
GCGCAGCGCCGCGGTGGCGACGTCGTCGGGCGCCGCGGTCAGCAGAGCCGTCACCGCGGCACCGCGGCGGGCCAGGAAGGCGCCGGCCCACAGGGCATCGGCGCCGTTGTTGCCGCCGCCGACGAGCAGCACAACCCGTGCCCCATACACCCGGCCGAGCAGCTGGGCGATGCGACGGGCCAGGGCGGTGGCGGCGCGCGCCATCAGCGTCCCGGGCGACAGATCCGCCATAACCGCCGCCTCGGCGGTACGGATCTGCTCAGCGCTGTAGGCGTACCTCATGACTCGGCCACGACCATCGCGACGGCTGTGTCGCCGTCATGGCTGAGCGACAGGTGCCAGGACCGCACACCTCGCTGCTCCGCCGCCTCGAGCACCGTTCCCCGGATCCGCAGCGAAGGGCGGCCGGACGGCTCGCCGACCACCTCGACGTCGTGCCAGCCGAGCCCCGGGGGCGCCCCCAGGGACTTGGCCAGGGCCTCCTTGGCCGCGAACCGGGCCGCCAGCCGCGCACCGGAGAACGAGAGCTCGCCGGCCGTGAACAGCCGGCCGGCCACCGATGGCGTGCGGTCGAGCACCCGCACGAAGCGGGGGACGTCCACGACGTCCACCCCGATCCCCACGATCGGCATGCGGGCGGGCTACTCGACCGTCACGGACTTGGCGAGGTTCCGCGGCTGGTCGACGTCCAGGCCGCGCGCGTCGGCGAACTCGCACGCGAACACCTGCAGCGGCACGGCGGTGACCAGCGGGGCGAGCAGGGTGGGGGTCTGCGGCACGCGGATCACCGTGTCGGCGAACGGAACGACGGCCTCGTCGCCCTCTTCGGCAATCACGATGGTGCGGGCGCCGCGGGCCCGGACCTCCTGGATGTTCGAGATCATCTTGCCGTGCAGCGGGGCCTTGCCCCGAGGTGACGGCATGACGACGACGACGGGAAGGCCGGACTCGATCAGCGCGATCGCACCGTGCTTGAGCTCCCCGGCCGCGAAGCCCTCGGCGTGGATGTACGCGAGCTCCTTGAGCTTGAGCGCACCCTCCAGCGCGATCGGGTAGCCCACGTGCCGGCCGACGAACAGCACGGCGCGCGCCGAAGACAATTCCCGGGCCAGCGTCCGGACCGGTTCCATCTCGGTGAGCAGCTGCTCGATCAGCGCCGGGATCTGCTCCAGCTGCTCGACCTCGCGCACGACCTCGTCGCCGTACTTCGTTCCCCGAACCTGCGCCAGGGTGAGTCCGACGAGATAGGCGGCGGCGATCTGGGCGAGGAACGTCTTGGTGGAGGCAACGGCCACCTCCGGACCGGCCCGGGTGTACAGCACCGCATCCGACTCGCGGGCGACCGACGAGCCGACCGTGTTCGTGATGGCCAGCACCCGGGCCCGTTGCTCCCTGGCGTGCCGGACCGCCTGCAGGGTGTCCATCGTCTCGCCGCTCTGGCTGACCGCCACGACCAGCGTCGACCGGTCCAGCACCGGATCGCGGTAGCGGAACTCCGACGCGATCTCGACCTCGCAGGGAATTCGCGTCCAGTGTTCGATGGCGTACTTGGCGACGAGACCGGAGTGGTACGAGGTGCCGGAGGAGATGATGAAGATCTTGTCCACATCGCGCAGCTCCTGGTCCGACAGCCGGACCTCGTCCAGCTGAAGGACGCCGTCGGCCGTGAGCCGACCGCGCAGGGTGTCGGCGAGCGCCCGCGGCTGCTCCGCGATCTCCTTGAGCATGAAGTACCGGTAGCCGCTCTTCTCGGCGGCGCTGGCGTCCCAGTCCACGTGGAACTCGTGCACCGGTACCGGCCGGCCGTCGAAATCGGTGAGCGTGTAGCCGTCGGGCCGCAGCTCGGCGACCTGGTCCTGACCGACCTCGACGGCGTCGCGGGTGTGCTCGATGAACGCCGCCACGTCACTGGCGAGGAAGTGCTCACCGTTCCCCTTGCCGATCACCAGGGGCGAGTTCCGGCGGGCGCCGGCCACCACGCCGGGCGCGTCGCGGTGCACCGCCACCAGAGTGAAGGCGCCGTCCAGCTGCCGGCACACCCGGCGCAGCGCGGCCGCGAGATCTCCGGCGTACGCCTCTTCGAGCAGGTGCGCCACGACCTCGGTGTCGGTCTCGCTGGTGAAGGTGTGGCCCCGCACCTCCAGCCCGTCACGGAGCTCGGCGAAGTTTTCGATGATGCCGTTGTGGACGACGGCCACGGACCCGTCGCAGCCGGCGTGCGGGTGCGCGTTGCGGTCGGTGGGGCCCCCATGTGTTGCCCACCGCGTGTGCCCCACGCCCGCGTGCCCGGGCAGGTCCAGCTCGGCCAGCAGCTTCTCCAGATTGCCCAGCTTGCCGGCCTTGCGCTCGACCGTCAGCTCGCCGTTCAGGACCGCGACGCCGGCACTGTCGTAGCCGCGGTACTCCAGCCGACGCAGCCCGGACAGGACGACGTCCAAGGCCGGCTGCGGCCCGACGTAACCGACGATTCCGCACATGGGTCCACCCTAGCCGCGCCGGGTCGGGATCAGCGGCAGGCGGTTTCCACCACGCGGGCCAGCGAATCCGCCACCGACGTCGCCTGCGCGGGCGTGGGAGCCTCCACCATCACCCGGATCAACGCCTCGGTGCCGCTTGGACGGACCAGCACGCGACCGTCCGCGCCCAACTCGGCCTCCGCCGCCGCCACGGCGGCGAGCAGCTCGGGCGCGTCGGCGCGGCCTCGGTCCACACCCGGCACGTTGACCAGCACCTGTGGCAACCGCTGCATCAGCGAGGCTAGATCGGCGAGCGGCCGTCCCGTCGACGCCATTCGGTCCAGCAGCTGCAGGGCGGTCAGCACCCCGTCACCGGTGGTCGCGTGGTCGAGAAAGACGACGTGACCCGACTGCTCCCCACCCAGATTCAGGCCCGAGCGCTGCAGCGCCTCGAGAACGTACCGGTCACCCACGGGCGTCTGCACGACCGAGATCCCGTGCGTCGACATCGCCCGCTTGAAGCCGAGGTTGGTCATGACCGTGGTCACCACGGTGCGCTCGGCCAGCCGGCCGGCCTCCGCGGCGGCCGTCGCGCAGATCGCCAGAATCTCGTCGCCGTCCACCAGCTGACCGGCGGCATCGACAGCCAGGCAACGGTCCGCGTCGCCGTCGTGGGCGATACCGACGTCGGCACCCGAGCTCAGCACGGTGGACCGCAGGATCTCCGGATGTGTCGACCCGACGCCGTGGTTGATGTTCAGCCCGTCGGGTTCGGCGGCCACCGGGATGACATCCGCGCCGGCCGCGGCAAGGACCGCCGGCGCGACGGCGTGCGCCGCGCCGTTGGCGCAGTCCACCACCACGCGCAGTCCGTCGAGCCGCGTGGGGATCGTCGACAGCAGATGGTCGGTGTAGCGCCGCAGCGCCTCCGGCTCGTCCCGGACCCGGCCGACGTCGGCCCCCAGCGGCCGCGTCCACTCCTGGCCGAGGCGCCGCTCGATCTCGTCCTCGACCGCATCGGGCAACTTGAACCCGGACCGGTCGAAGAACTTGATGCCGTTGTCCGGCATGGCGTTGTGGCTGGCCGACAGCATCACGCCGAGATCGGCCGACAGCACGCCCGTGAGGTAGGCGACCGCCGGCGTCGGCAGCACGCCGAGGCGCACCACGTCGACCCCGGCGCTGGCAAGGCCTGCCACGACGGCCGCCTCGAGAAACTCCCCCGACGCTCGCGGATCCCGGCCGACGACCGCGACCGGACGGGAACCCCCGGATCGGCGCTGCGCCAGGACCCCCGCCGCCGCGACCGCGAGCCCCAGCGCCAGTTCGGCGGTGAGATCGCGGTTCGCGAGGCCACGGACGCCGTCGGTGCCAAAGAGGCGACCCACAGACGAGGCGGGTATCAGCGCTTGGAGTACTGCGGCGCCTTGCGCGCCTTCTTCAGGCCGTACTTCTTGCGCTCCTTGACCCGGGGGTCGCGGGTGAGGAAGCCGGCCTTCTTCAGCGGGGGACGACTCTCGCCGTCGACCTCGAGCAGCGCTCGGGCGATGCCCAGCCGCAGCGCACCGGCCTGCCCGGAGATGCCCCCACCGTTGAGCCGCGCGATGACGTCGAACGAATCGGCCATCTCAAGGCTGACGAACGGCTCGTTGACCAGCTGCTGGTGGACCTTGTTCGGGAAGTACTGCTCGAGCGTGCGCCCGTTCAGGTTCCACTGACCAGTGCCCGGCACGATCCGCACCCGCGCGATGGCCTCCTTGCGGCGGCCCAGCGCGGCGCCCTTCCCGGCGGCGACGCGGCGGGGAGCCGGGACGCTGGCGGCGTCCGGCGCCACGCCGGACGGCAGATCGGTTGCGGGCGTCGGCAGATCCCCGGCGTCCAGGGTGGCGGCGGGCAGACCCGCCGCGGTGTCGGTGCTCTCAGGCGTGCTCTCGGCCACGATGACCTCGTTCCTCCGTACGTCGATGGTGGCCGGGACTACTGCGCGACCTGGGACAGCTCGTAGGGCACCGGCTGCTGCGCCTGGTGCGGGTGGGTCGGACCGGCATACACCTTCAGCTTCGAGGCCATCTGCCGGCCCAGCGAATTGTGCGGCAGCATGCCCTTGACCGCCTTCTCTACGGCCATCACGGGGCGCAGCGCCAGCAGCTGGGTGTAAGGGACCGCCTTGAGGCCACCCGGGTAGCCGGAGTGGCGGAAAGCCATCTTCTGCTCACGCTTGTTGCCGGTCAGCGCCACCTTGCTGGCGTTGATAATGATCACGAAGTCACCGGTGTCCACGTGGGGCGCGAAGATCGGCTTGTGCTTACCGCGCAGCAGTTTGGCGGTCTGGCTGGCGAGCCGGCCGAGCACGACATCTGTGGCGTCGATGACGTGCCACTGCCGCTGGACGTCGGCGGTCTTGGGGCTGTACGTGCGCACGGCTCGGCCTTCGCTTCGATTCGGTCTGGAAAACGTCGCCGATCCTCCGGCGACGGCGCGCGGAGATCGATCCGCACGCTGCGACCGCCAAGGGTACTGCTCCGGTCGGGACAGGGTCAAAGGAGCCGGTCCGCACCGTGCGCAGGGGGTCCCTCAAGGAGGCCGTCACCTCCGTGAGCGGGTCACCTGACGGGGCGGGCGACGTCCCAGACCGGCTCGTCCGCGGCGCGCACCGAGCCGTCCGCGCCGAAGACCAGGAACCGGTCGAAGCCGCGGGCGAACCAGCGGTCGTGGGTGACGGCCATCACCGTGCCGTCGAAGGCCGCGAGGCCGGCTTCCAGCGCCTCCGCCGACGCGAGATCGAGGTTGTCGGTCGGTTCGTCCAGCAAGAGCAGCGTCACGCCGTCCAGCGCCAGCAAGAGGATCTGGAACCGGGCCTGCTGCCCGCCCGACAGCCTTCCGAAGGGAATGTCGGCCTGCTCGTGCAGCTCGTAGCGGCGCAGGGCAGCGATCGCGCGACGCCGGTCGTGCGCCCGGCGCCACAGGATGTCGACCAGCGTGCGGTCCAGCAGCTCGGGATGGTCGTGGGTCTGCGCGAACAGCCCGGGCACCACGCGTGCCCCCAGCTTCCAGGAGCCGGTGTGAGCCACCGGCTGCCCGGCGAGCAGCCGCAGTAGGTGCGACTTGCCGGAGCCGTTGGCGCCGAGCACCGCGACCCGTTCGCCGTAGTAGATCTCGGCGGAGAACGGGCGGACCAGCCCCCTCAGCTCGAGCTGCTCGGCGACGACGGCCCGCACGCCCGTCCGGCCGCCGCCCAGGCGCATCCGAACCTTCTGCTCCGGTGGCCGTTCCTGCGGTGCGCCTGCCTCCTCGAACTTGCGCAGACGAGTCTGCATCGCCGAGTAGCGGGAGGCCATCGCGGGTGAGTTCGCCGCCTGCTGCTGCAGCGTGCGGACCAGCTCTTTGAGCCGGGCATGCTCCTCGTCCCAGCGCCGGCGAAGCTCGTCCAGCCGTTCGTGGCGGCTTCGCCGGGCGCCGGCGTAGGTGACGAACCCGCCTCCATGGGTCCAGGCCGATCCGCCCTCGACGGTGACGATCCGGGTCGCCGTGCGGGCGAGCAGCTCCCGGTCGTGACTGATGAACAGCACCGTCTTGCGGGTCTGCTGCAGCTGCGCTTCCAGCCAGCGTTTGCCCGGGACGTCCAGGTAGTTGTCCGGCTCGTCGAGCAGCAGCACCTCGTCGGGACCTCGCAGCAACGCCTCCAGCACCAGCCGTTTCTGCTCCCCGCCGGACAGTGTCCGCACCTCGCGCCACTTCGCCACGTCGAACGAGAGCCCGAGGGCGGCGGTGGTGCAGACATCCCACAGCACTTCGGCCTCGTAGCCACCGGCGTCGCTGTACTCCGACAGCGCGTCGGCGTACCGCATCGACGTGGCGTCGTCGTCGCGCTCCATCATCGCCAGCTCCACGGCGTCCAGCTCGGCCGCCGCCTCGCGCAGCCGGGCCGGCGCGACGCTCAGCAGCAGGTCACGGACCGTCGATTCGTCGCGCACCGAGCCGATGAACTGGCGCATCACGCCCAGCCCGCCGCTGCGGGCGACGGCCCCGTCGGTAGGGCTCACATCACCGGCGAGGATGCGCAGCAGCGTGGTCTTTCCTGTCCCGTTGGCGCCGACGAGCGCGACCTTGGCGCCGTCGCCCACCCGGAACGAGACGCCAGCGAACAGCTCGCGGCCGTCCGGCAGGATCTGCCGGACGGCGCTCAGATCAATGTGGCCCACGCAGGCAGTGTGCCTGCCTGCGTCGGCGGCCGTCGTTGGACATGGGCCCGCGGACGCCGGCTGTCAGGC
The DNA here is from genome assembly GCA_030773415.1 of Actinomycetota bacterium. Taxonomy (GTDB): domain Bacteria; phylum Actinomycetota; class Actinomycetes; order JALYNC01; family JALYNC01; genus JALYNC01. The sequence continues at coordinate 9,776 of JALYNC010000011.1, read as the reverse complement.
CGGAAGATTCGGCGGCGGCTGCCGCAGCCGGCGGGTCTGGTCCGCCCGGGCGCGCAACTCGGCGTCCGGGGGGTAACGGACCTCGACCAGGGTGAGCCCGCGGGCGGGCGCGACGGTGACACCCAGATCGCGCCGCCGACTGACCAGCACCTCCCGGGGCCAGTTCCCGGGACGGCGGCCGTCCCCCACGGCCAGCAGGGCCCCCACCAGCGCCCGCACCATGGAGTGGCAGAACGCGTCGGCGCGAACCGCGGCCGTCACGAGATTCCCGTCGCGCTGCCAACCGAACTCCAGCAGCCGGCGGACCGTGGTCGCTCCCTCGCGCGGCTTGCAGAAGGCCGCGAAGTCGTGCTCCCCCAGCAACCAGCCGGACGCCTCGCGCATCAGGTCGATGTCAAGTCGCCGGGGATGCGGCACCGTGTCCCAGCGGCGCAGCGGGTGCAGCTCCGCCGGCTCGTCACAGATGCGGTAGGCGTACCGCCGGGCCAGCGCTGAGAACCGGGCATCGAAGCCGTCCGGCGCCTGCGCCGCCGTGCGCACCCGGACGTCGGGGGGCAGCAGGCCGTTCAGCCGCCGCGGCACGACCAGATGCTGCCGGCCGGCCGGCACGTCGACATGCGCCACCTGGCCCGCGGCGTGCACGCCGGCGTCGGTCCGTCCCGCCACCCGGACCTCTACCGGAATCCGGGTCAGCGTGTGCAGCGCCTCCTCCAGGACGCCCTGGACGGTGCGCCGCCCGGGCTGACGTGCCCAGCCGGAGAACTGGGTTCCGTCGTAGCCCAGATCGAGCCGAAACCGAACGGACCCGCCGTCCCCTGCGGGGTCGGCGGGTCCGGAGACGGCGTGCACGATCAGTCGCGGTCGCCCTCGGCCTGGGCCTCGTCACTGGCGCCGGTGGTCTGGTCCGAGGTGACGTCCTCGGCCGGCTGGTCCCCGGCCTCGTCCGCCACATCGCCGGACTGGTCGCTCCCGCTGGACTGGTCAGTCCGGTCCGCAGCGCGTGCCGGCTCCGTCACCACCTCGGTGTCGCCACCCTCAGCCGCAACGGCAACCTGCTCGCGAGGGGCGTCGGGGGAGCCGTCAGCGTCGCCCTCGGCCGGTACCGACTCGCCGGCAGGGGTACCGGCGGAAGCCGCTCCGCCTGTCGGCCGGATGTCACGGCTGAAACGGCTGCCGCGCGCCCGCTCGGCCTCGCCGACCGCCTGCTGCGCCACGGTGGTGGGCTCCACGAGCTCGATCACCGCCATGGGGGCGTTGTCGCCCTTGCGCGGCCCCAACTTGGTGATCCGGGTGTAGCCGCCCGGGCGCTGGGCGAAGCCCGGGCCGATCTCGGCGAAGAGTGTGTGCACCACGCTCTTGTCGCTCACCACCTTGAGCACCCGGCGCCGGGCGTGCAGATCACCTCGCTTGGCGAACGTGATCAGGCGCTCGGCCAGCGGACGCAGCCGCTTGGCCTTCGCCTCGGTGGTGGTGATCCGGCCGTGCTCGAACAGCGCGGTGGCCAGGTTGGCCAGCATCAGCCGCTCATGAGCCGGACCGCCGCCGAGGCGGGGGCCCTTGGTGGGCGTGGGCATCTGGAACTCTCCTCGGATTGAAAAAGGCGTCCGGACCAGCAGCTACAGCTGCTCGGTCTCGGCGTATCCCTGGTCGTCGTAGTCGTCGGCGCCGTAGGACTCCACCACGTTCGCCGGATCGAAACCGGGCGGGGAGTCCTTGAGAGCAAGCCCCATGCTGTGCAGCTTCGCCTTGACCTCGTCGATCGACTTCGCGCCGAAGTTGCGAATGTCCAGCAGGTCGGCCTCGCTACGGGCCACCAGCTCGCCGACGGCGTGGATGCCTTCGCGCTTGAGGCAGTTGTAGGAGCGGACGGTCAGGTCCAGCTCCTCGATGGGCAGCGCCAGGTCGGCGGCGAGCGCCGCGTCGGACGGCGACGGACCGATGTCGATTCCCTCGGCGTCGACGTTCAGCTCGCGCGCGAGACCGAACAGCTCCACCAGGGTCTTGCCGGCGGACGCCATCGCGTCAGCGGGCCGCATCGACGGCTTGGTCTCGACGTCGACGACCAGCCGGTCGAAGTCGGTGCGCTGCTCGACACGGGTCGCCTCGACCTTGTACGTGACCTTGAGCACCGGCGAGTAGATGCTGTCCACGGGAATGCGGCCGATCTCCTGGCCGGCCTGCTTGTTCTGCACAGCGGAGACGTACCCCCGGCCGCGCTCGACCGTGAGCTCGACCTCCAGCTTGGCCGAGGCGTTCAGCGTCGCCAGGTGCAGCTCCGAGTTGTGCACTTCCACACCCGCCGGCGGCGCGATGTCACCGGCGGTGACCTCTCCCGGGCCCTGCTTGCGCAGGTACATGACCGCGGGCTCGTCGTGCTCGCAGGAGACGACCAGCTCCTTGATGTTCAGGATGAGGTCGGTGACGTCCTCCTTGACGCCCGGCACGGTGGTGAATTCGTGCAGGACGCCGTCGATACGCAGGCTCGTCACCGCCGCCCCCGGAATGGAGGAGAGCAGCGTGCGGCGAAGTGAGTTGCCGAGGGTGTAGCCGAAACCTGGCTCCAACGGCTCGATGACGAAGCGCGACCGGCGCTCGTCGATCGGCTCCTCGGTGAGGGTGGGGCGCTGTGCGATGAGCACGGTGTTCCTTCCAGCGGTTCACGACGACCGCAATATGACGTCGCGGGGTGGTGCCGCCGGCGCAAGACTCTGTCCGCCTGCGCCGGCGTGACGCGGCCCCGAAGGGTTACTTGGAGTAGAGCTCGACGATCAGCTGCTCCTGCACGGGCGTGTCGATCACCTGGCGGGCCGGGAGGGCGTGCACCAGGATGCGCATCCGGCTCGGGATCACCTCGAGCCACGCGGGAACCGGACGGCTGCCGGCCATCTCGCGGGCGATGACGAACGGGGTCAGCTCCAGCGAGGACTGCCGGACCTCGACGATGTCGTTCTCACCCAGCTGGTACGACGGGATGTCGACCTTCTTGCCGTTCACCAGGATGTGCCCGTGGCGCACGAACTGGCGGCCCATGTCCCGGCTGGCCGCGAAGCCCGCCCGGTACACGACGTTGTCCAGACGGCTCTCCAGCAGGCGGAGCAGGTTCTCACCGGTCTTGCCCTGCCGGCGGTTCGCCTCCTCGTAGTACCCGCGGAACTGCTTCTCGAGGACGCCGTAGATGCGGGCGCACTTCTGCTTCTCACGCATCTGCAGCAGATACTCGCTGTCCTTCGTGCGACCCCGGCCGTGCTCGCCCGGCGGATACGGCCGGATCTCGATCGGGCACTTCGGGGACTCGCACTTGGAGCCCTTGAGGAACAACTTCATCTTCTCGCGGCGGCAGCGCCTGCAGTCCGCTCCGGTGTAGCGAGCCATCTAAATCAAACCCTCCGCCGCTTGGGGGGGCGGCACCCGTTGTGAGGAACTGGCGTGACGTCGGAGATCTGGCCGACCTCCAGGCCGGTGGCCTGCAGGGATCGGATCGCGGTCTCGCGGCCGGAGCCCGGGCCCTTGACGAAGACGTCGACCTTGCGCACCCCGTGCTCCTGCGCCTTGCGGGCCGCCGACTCGGCGGCCATCTGCGCGGCGAAGGGGGTGGACTTGCGCGAACCCTTGAAGCCGACATGACCGGCGCTCGCCCAGGCGATGACCGCGCCGGACGGGTCGGTGATCGACACGATCGTGTTGTTGAACGTGCTTTTGATGTGAGCGTGTCCGTGGGCGATGTTCTTCTTTTCCTTGCGGCGCACCTTCTTGGCGCCCGCGCGGGTCTTGGGGGGCATTCTGCGGAGTCTCCTACGTCGAGGTCATCGGTCCGGCGTGCGCGGAACCGGACTGCTACTTGCCGACCTTCTTCTTGCCGGCGACGGCCTTGCGCGGGCCCTTACGCGTGCGGGCGTTGGTGTGCGTCCGCTGGCCGTGCACCGGTAGTCCCCGGCGGTGGCGGATGCCCTGGTAGCTCTGGATCTCGATCTTGCGGCGAATGTCGCCGGCGACCTCGCGGCGCAGGTCGCCCTCGGTCATGTAGTGCGACTCGATCCAGTCACGGATCTTGACGACGTCCTCGTCGGTCAGATCCCGGGAGCGCACGTCGGGGCTGACCCCGGTGCCGGCGAGCGTGGCCGCCGCGCGGGTACGGCCGATGCCGTAGATGTAGGTGAGAGCCACCTCCATGCGCTTGTCGCGCGGAAGGTCGACTCCGACGATTCGAGCCATGCGGGCACTCCTGTTCTTCGTGCGGAGGTTCGGCACGTCACCACCCGACCGGCCCGCCGGTCGGCCCCGGCCTCCGACCGGGGGTGTCTCGCCCCCCGGGGCGAGTGGTGCGCGTGGTGCAGAACTCGTTGGGTGCTGTGCTGCTTGCGGTGCCGTGCTGCTGACTAGCTGTGCTGGTGGAGCCTCAGGGCTGTAGCGGTCAGCCCTGACGCTGCTTGTGGCGCAGGTTGTCACAGATGACCATGACCCGTCCGTGACGGCGGATCACCTTGCACTTGTCACAGATCTTCTTGACGCTGGGCTTGACCTTCATCGCTGCTGCTTCTCCTCGTAACAGCGACGTCAACGCCGCCGGACGTGTGCTGCTGGTGCGGAATTACTTGTAGCGGTAGACGATGCGCCCGCGGGAAAGGTCGTAGGGGCTCAACTCCACGACGACGCGGTCGCCGGGAAGGATGCGGATGTAGTGCATTCGCATCTTGCCGCTGATGTGAGCGAGCACCCGGTGACCGTTGGCCAGCTCGACGCGAAACATCGCGTTGGGCAGCGGCTCGACCACCTGACCCTCGATCTCAATGGCCCCTTCTTTCTTCGGCATGTCCTCCGCGTCTCACTCGGCTCGTGTGCTGACCTGTCTGTTGACCGGTTCCCGCGGCGTGACCCGTCGCGGCGGACGCCGGACGGTTCGGGCTCGGGGGCGCGTGTTCGCTCACGGGCATGCGTGAGCGCGGGGACACGGGCCAAGCGACGAGTCTACGTGCAGGGCCGGACGGAAGCCAATCCGCCCCCCGGCGTCAGTGAGGCGGCCGGCTCAGCGACCTGGCCTGCGGATAGACTGCGCCGCGATGGCGGCACCCCAGGCCAACATCACCCAGGCCGGATACGACTCGTCGGGCAGCCCCGAGACGACCCAGCCGACGAGCAGCGCGGACACGACCGCCAGGTAGCTCACCCATTGCGCGCGGAGCACGGCGGCGTGCGGCCGGCTGGGGAGGTCGTTCAGCGGCCGGAACGTCGCCGGGACGGGCAGCTGATACGGGTCGTCCGAGGGTAGGTCGGCCGTCAGCGCGGCGAGCTCGTTCATGGTCCGGGCGCGGTAGACCGCCTCGAGCCGGTCGTCGAGCTCGGCCGAGTCCAGGCGTCCGGCGGCATAGTGCTCTCGGAGCTGCTCCGCGGTGCGCAGCCGGTCGTGGTCACCCGCCCGGCGCGCCGGCTCCGGCATCCGCCGCTACTCCGGTGCCTTGCCGCCGGCCAGCAGCGGCGCGAGGCGTGATGCGCCGCCGTCCTCGGCGGTGAGCACCCAGGGCCCGTCGTCGGTGAGCGTGAACGTGTGCTCAAAGTGCGCGGACTGCCGCCCGTCCTGCGTGACGACGGTCCAGCCGTCCTCCAGCACACGCGTGTGCCGCGTCCCGAGGTTGACCATCGGCTCGATCGCCAGGGCCAACCCCCGAGTCAGCTTGGGACCACGCCCCGGTCCGCGAGGTGCGTAGTTCGGAACCTGCGGATCCTGGTGCATCTCCGTGCCGATGCCGTGGCCGACGTACTCCTCGACGACGCCGTACGGGTGCTCCTGCGCACGGACGTAGCTCTCGATGGCGTGGCTGATGTCGGAGAGCCGCCCACCCAGGCGCGCGGCGGCGAACCCGCGCCACATCGACTCCTCGCACACGCGCAGCATCTCGGTCAGCTCCGGCGACACCGTGCCCACCGGCACCGTGATGGCCGAGTCGCCGTGGTACCCGCCGACGATGGCGCCGCAGTCGATCGAGATGACGTCACCGTCGGCGAGGATCCTCGCCGGGCTGGGGATGCCGTGCACGATCTCGTCGTTGACGGAGGTGCAGATCACGGCCGGAAAGCCGTGGTAGCCCTTGAAGGACGGCGTCGCGCCCGCGCCCAGGATCTCCTTCTGCGCGATCACGTCCAGGTCCGCGGTGCTGATGCCGGGCTCGACGGCGGCCCGCAGGGTGGCCAGCGTCCCGGCGACGACCAGGCCGGCCTCCCGCATCTTGGCAATCTCTGCGGGCGACTTGATCTGGATCATCTGCTTGCGTCTCCCCCAAGCCATGGAACTCCACCCGCTCCCCGAACCGGCACGGCGTAACGGCGCCGCGCACCGGCGCCACCGGAGTTCAGTCGCCGCCGTCCCGCAACGCCCGCAGCGCCCGTTCGGTCACCGTCGCCACCGGCCCGGTCGCGTCCAGCCCGACGAGCAGTCCGCGGGCCCGGTAGAAGTCGACCAGCGGAGCGGTCTCGTGGTTGTAAACCTCGAGCCGGTGCCGGATGGTCTCCTCGCGATCGTCCTCGCGCTGAAACAGCTCCCCACCGCACGGCTTGCAGGTGGTCGGCACGGTCGGCGGGTCGACGTGGCTGGCCTCGCCGCAGCTGCGGCAGGTCCAGCGGCCGGACAGCCGGCGCACCACCTCGTTCTCGTCGACCTCCATCTGCAGGACCACGTCGAGACGGACACCCATCTCGAGCAGCATGTCCTCCAGGGCGTGGGCCTGCGGCACGTTGCGCGGAAACCCGTCCAGCAGGAACCCTTTGGCCGCGTCGTCCTCCGCCAGCCGGTCGTGGACCATCCGCAGGGTGACCTCGTCCGGCACCAGGTCACCGGCGGCCATGTACGTGCGGGCCTGGCGGCCGAGCTCCGTACCGGAGCTCACGTTGGCACGGAAGATGTCGCCTGTCGAGATCTTGGGGATCGACAGCTCGGCGGCCATGAATTTGGCCTGAGTTCCCTTGCCCGCACCGGGAGGCCCCACGAGGACGAGGCGCACTACCGGAGGAAGCCCTCGTAGTTGCGCAGCATCAGCTGGCTCTCGATCTGCTTGACGGTGTCCAGACCGACACCGACGAGGATCAGGATCGCCGTTCCGCCGAAGGGGAAGTCCTGGCTGGTTCCGAGAAACCCGAAGGCCACGTACGGAATGATCGCCAGGATGCCCAGGTAGAGGGCGCCGACGAAGGTGATGCGGCTCAGGATGTGGTCGAGGTACTCCGCGGTCGGCTGACCTGGGCGGATCCCCGGCACGAAGCCGCCGTACTTCTTCATGTTGTCCGCGACCTCGGTCGGGTTGAACGTGATCGAGACGTAGAAGTACGTAAAGAACAGGATCATCACGAAGTAGGTGACCAGGTACACCGGACTGTCGGTCTGCACCAAGTGCCGTTCGATGAACGTGCGCACCGGGCTGTTGCTCTGCCAGGCGTTGCTCAGCAGCTGAGGAAGGTAGAGCAGTGAGGACGCGAAGATCACCGGGATGACACCGGCCTGGTTGACCTTCATCGGCAGGTAGGTCGAGGTGCCGCTGTACATCCGGCGGCCGATCATCCGCTTGCTGTACTGCACCGGAATCCGGCGCTGAGCCTGCTCGACGAACACGACCGCCGCGACGATCACCAGACCCACGGCCACAACTACGGCGAAGACGAGGGCGCCCTTGGTGGTGAGCACCCGGTTGCCCTCCGAGGGCAGCCGGGCGGCGATCGAGGTGAAGATCAGGATCGACATGCCGTTGCCGACGCCGCGGTCCGTGATCAGCTCTCCCAGCCACATGACCACAGCGGTTCCGGCCGTCATCGTGACGACCAGCGTGGTGATCGTGAAGACCGAGGTGTCGGGTAGGAGCGCCTGGTTGCAGGTCGGGAACAGGTTGCTCGGCACGCCGCGCGCCAGCGCCGCGATGCCCGTCGACTGCAGGATCGCCAGCGCGATCGTGAGGTAGCGGGTGTACTGCGTGAGCTTGCCCTGCCCGGTCTGGCCCTCCTTCTTCAGCTGCTCCAGCCGCGGAATGACCACTACCAGCAGCTGAATGATGATGCTGGCGGTGATGTAGGGCATGATGCCCAGCGCGAAAATGGACAGTTGGAGCAGCGCCCCGCCGCTGAACAGGTTGATCAGGTTGTAGACCTGACTGTTCGAGGTCGCCTCGATGCAGGTGCGGATGGCGGTGTAGTCGACGCCGGGCGACGGCACGACCGATCCGAGGCGGTAGAGCGCGACGATCGCCAAAACGAACAGGATCTTCTTGCGAAGGTCCGGCGTGCGGAACGCGCGGGCGAACGCCGTGAGCACGGTTCCTCCTGCGCGGTATCGGGCTCGAGCGGGACGGATGGGACGTTGGCGGCTGCCGGCTGGTAGCCGGATCGACTTCAGCAGATCGACCGCAGTGGCAACCGTCGAGAAGCGGACCAGCGGGAACAGCAAAGGACCGGGAGCTGCAAGGCGGGCTGCCGACGGATAAAACTCTAACAGTCCGGGCCGCTACCGCCGCTGCACCGAGCGTATTCGGGCGGGCAGACCGGGATAAGCGCGCAGACGCCCCGCCGGCAATACCGGCGGGGCAGTCCACGCACGCTCAGAGGCTGGTCGCCGTTCCGCCGGCCGCGCTGATCTTGTCCCGAGCGCTGTCCGAGAACTTGTGGGCGCTGATCGTCAAGGGCACGGAGATCTCACCCGCCCCGAGCACCTTCACCAGGGAGTTCTTCCGCACGGCACCGGCCGCCACGAGGGCGTCGACGTCCACCACGCCGCCGTCGGGGAACAGCTCGGCGAGCTTGTCCAGGTTGACCACCTGGTACTCGGTGCGGAACGGGTTGGTGAAGCCCTTCAGTTTCGGCAGCCGCATGTGCAGCGGCATCTGACCGCCCTCGAAGCCGGCCGAGACCTGCTTGCGGGCACCGGTGCCCTTGGTGCCGCGACCGGCGGTCTTGCCCTTGGAGCCCTCGCCACGCCCGAGGCGCGTCTTGGCCGTCTTGGCCCCGGGCGCGGGACGCAGATGGTGGACCTTGAGAGTCATGACTGCTCGCTTCCCTCGGTCAAGCACTCCTCGACCGTCACGAGATGGGACACCCTCGCCACCATTCCCCGGATCTCCGGCCGGTCCGGCTGCACGACGCTGTCGTTGACACGCTTGAGCCCGAGGCTGCGCAGCGTCTCGCGCTGGTTGCGCTTGCCGCCGATCTCGGAGCGGATCTGGGTCACCTTGAGGCTGGCCATCAGGCACCCATCCCGGCCCGCGCACGCAGCATCGCCGCGGGGGCCACGTCCTCGATCGGCAGACCGCGGCGGGCGGCGATCTCCTCCGGACGCATCAGGCCCTTTAGCGCCGCCACGGTGCCGTGGACGATGTTGATCGGGTTCGACGAGCCCAGCGACTTGGAGAGCACGTCGTGGATGCCGGCGCACTCGAGCACGGCGCGCACCGGCCCACCGGCGATCACACCGGTACCGGGAGACGCGGGCTTGAGCAGCACCACACCGGCCGCCGCCTCACCCTGCACCGGGTGCGGAATGGTGCCCTGAATGCGCGGCACCTTGAAGAAGTGCTTCTTGGCCTCCTCGACGCCCTTCGCGATGGCGGCGGGCACCTCCTTGGCCTTGCCGTAGCCGACGCCCACCGTGCCGTCACCGTCACCGACGATCACCAAGGCGGTGAAGCTGAAGCGACGACCACCCTTGACGACCTTGGCCACACGGTTGATCGCGACGACCCGCTCGATGTACGCCGTCTTCTCGGCCGCGGCGCCTCGGCCCTCGCGGCGGTCCCGCCGCTCGTTGC